>CAZFAN010000009.1:0-13401 GCA_964516525.1 uncultured Candidatus Saccharibacteria bacterium
ATCTAATTATATTTGTTTTAAGTCTTTTTCTTTTTCTTGTGAAATCTTATCAACTTCTTCGTTATATTTTTTGATAAGTTCATTCAATTCTTTTTCAGCAATATAACGATCATCTTCAGTTAAGTTACCATCCTTTTCCATTTTTTTAATTTCATTCCAAACATCCTGACGTAAATTTCTCACAACAACTTTTGCTTCTTCTGATAATTTGTTAACCATTTTTATCATGTCATTGCGTCTTTCTTCTGTTAAAGGTGGTAAAGTAACTCTTACGGACTTACCGTCATTAACAGGACTTAAACCTAGATCGCTATTTCTAATTGCATTTTCCAAATCACTCAAACAATTTGTATCCCATGGTGTCATCACAATCATATTTGCATCAGGAATATTTATTGCTGCAAGCTGTTTTACAGGTGTATTTTGTCCATAGTAGGAAACAATAATATTTTCTACCAATGTAGAATTTGCTCTTCCCGTATGAATATTTTTATATTCATCTCGTAATTTTTGTAATACTTCTGCAGTTTTAGTATTTAAATCCTTAATTAGTTTATCGTACATTTTAATCCTTTTATATTACTAATATTTAATAATATTATATTATATCAACCTGTTAGAAAAAGCAAAAACTCGGGGATGTATACCCCGAGTTTTTATCAATATTTTACTAAATAATTAAAGTGACAATCGATTAAAATTAATAACTTTAATATTTTCGCCAGTTTTTCCTATAGCCTGTTCTATTAGTTCTTTAATGGTCATGCTTGGATCTTTAATAAAAGATTGATCTAATAATTCGTCAACATTTTTTGGATCCATTGAAGCAATTTGCATAGCAACATTATGTGCTAATTCTTTAAATTGTTCATTTTTAGCCACAAAGTCAGTTTCACAACCTAAAACTACAGTTGCAGCAATTTTACCTTCATGCACATATGCTTCTACTACACCTTGATTTGTTTCTCTATCAGCGCGTTTTGCTGCCTTCATAGCGCCACTTTTTTTAATAACATCCAAAGCTTTATTATAATCGCCATCTGACTGCTCTAAAGCTTTTTTACATTCAATTATTCCGAAACCAGTTTCTGCTCTTAATTTCTGAATGTCTTTTGTTGTTATCATATACAACTCCTATCTTATCAATTATTTAGTGTTTTCTTTGATTACTGCACCAAAATAATTACATATTAGTTCAATAGTTTTTGGCGCATTATCATTTGCTGGAATTGGACAATCAATTTTATCGAAATTAACATTTGTATTGCAAACAGCGATTACTGGAATATTTAATTTTTTTGCTTCTTCTAGGGCTACATGTTCTTCAACAGGATCAACAATAAATAAAGCACCAGGCAAAGAATTAAGATCTTTTAGACCAAAGAAAAATTTATCAAGTTTTGCTAATTCTTTTTCCAACTTAACTTTTTCTTTTTTAGTATATTTTTTGTTACCTTCGTCGGATAAATCTTTTTGTAAATTAACGTAGTTATTTATTCTCAATCTGATAGTTTCGCGATTGGTTAAAGTTCCACCAAGCCATCTTGAATTGATATATGGCATCTTAGCATCCAATGCTACTTTTTTAATAATTTCTCGAGCTTGTTGTTTAGTTCCAACAAATAAAATAGGTTTTTTTTCAGCTAAAATTTGTTTGATCAATTTTGCTGCAGTTTTAAGCTGGTCAATTGTTGATTCGAGATTGATAACATTAACACCATCTTTATTATTATAAATAAATTTTTGTGCTTTTGGATGAGAAAGTTCTTTCTTATGTCCGAAATAAGCTCCGGATTCTAGTAAATCTTGTAAACTTGGAGTGTCCATTATTTAACTCCTTCTTTCTGTTTTTCTGGTTCTATTTTTTTATTTTTATTTAATTTAGCTAACATTTCTTGTTGTTTTGCCAATCTGTTCTTAAATTTATCAACACGTCCTGATGTATCAATAAGTTTTTGGTTACCAGTATAAAAAGGATGACAATTAGAACAAATTTCTACTTGAATTTCTTTTTTTGTAGAACCTACATTAAATTTAGCGCCACAAGAACAAGTTACCTGTGCTTCTGGGTAATATTGTGTTTCTTTGATCTGAATATTCGATTTAACTTTTTTACTTTTGATTTTCATAACCTATATTTTATTTATAATTAAAATAAACAATTGACTTGTTTTTAAATCTTATTAATGCAAGCTCTATTATATCTAATTTTTTTAATCATTGCAAGAACTAACACTTTTTGTTACAATTTCTTATTGAGTTAAGATTATATCATGAACCAAAAAGAATATATCATCAATCAAATTAAAGAAAATCAATTACTTCTTGATCAATCAGACGAAGAATTAAAACTTCTAGCTCAAGAAGAAATTGACAATCTTTTGATTCAGTTAGTCTCAAATGATGAATCTGATAATAAAAATGTAATTGTTGAAATTCGTCCTGGAGCAGGAGGCGATGAAGCAGAACTATTTGCTGCTAGCCTTTGGCGCATGTATAAATATTTAGCCGAGAGAAAAGGATGGCGCGTACAAACATTGGATTCTAGCATTACATCATTAGGTGGTATTAAATTTATATCTGCTGAAATAAAAGGCGATGACGTTTATAAAACTTTACAATACGAAAGTGGGGTTCATCGCGTACAACGGGTTCCTGAAACGGAAAAATCTGGACGCATTCATACTTCAACTGCCACAGTCGCGATTCTTCCCGAAGCAGAAGAAAAAGATTTTGAAATTAACAACAATGATATCGAAATAGAAACTTATCGTGCTGGCGGACACGGCGGGCAAAATGTTAACAAAGTTGAAACTGCTGTTCGTATAAAATACAAACCAACAGGCCTTGTTGTTACTTGCCAAGACGAACGCTCACAATTTAAAAACAAGCTTAAAGCGCTTACCTTGCTTCGAACTAAATTAGCACAAGCTGAACTTGAAAAAAATCAAGCAAATCGCACTATCGAACGACGTATGCAAGTTGGCACCGGTGATAGATCGGAAAAAATTAGAACATACAATTTTCCTCAAGATCGTATTACCGATCATCGCATCAAACAATCATGGAGTAGCATTGAAAACATTTTAAATGGAAATATGGATAAAATAGTCACTGCACTCCAGGAAGAAGATACTAGACTAAAAAAAGAAAAAATTTTAAATGACATCAATAAAAAATAATTGCTCGCAAGCAATTATTTTTTTATAACTAAGAATTATTTTTTAATTCTACTAATTTAACTTTTACTTCTTTTTCGGTTCCATCATGAAGCACCTTCAAAGTCACTGTCTGATCTACATCACAATCAGCTAGAACACTAGACAAAGTATTGTTTTCATCTAATTTCTGCCCATCAATTTCTAAAATAATATCATTTTCTTCTAATCCCACCTTATCAGCTGGCGAACCAGAAACAATTGCAGTATCTGTTCTATTTGTACCAGGCAATATCCATGCTCCATAATCAACACTTAAATTATTTGCTTTTGCTAATTCTTTATTGATCGTTACATATCTTACTCCAAGCATTGGTCTTTTAATCTCTCCAGTCTTTTTAATTGATTCGATTGCTTTTTTTGCAGAATTTATTGGTATTGCAAAACCAATACCTTGCGCATCTGCAACAGCCGTATTTATTCCTATTACTTGTCCTTTAAGATTTACCAAAGGTCCACCTGAATTTCCCGAATTAATCGCAGCATCAGTTTGCAACAAACCGGTTAATTCTTCTGACTGACCACCCAAAGAATCAGAAGCAGTAATATGACGATCTTTAGCAGAAATAACTCCTACAGTTACTGAATTTGAAAATTCACCAAGTGCATTGCCTATTGCGACTACCCACTGGCCAATATTTACACTGTCAGAATCTCCTAATTCTAAAGTTGGCAACCCAGTAGCATCAATTTTAATTACTGCTAGATCTTCTGCTGGGTCTTTAGCAACAATAGTTGCATCATATTCTTTGCCATCTGCTGTATAAACTTTATATTTTGCATTTTCTTCAGAAACAACATGTTTGTTTGTAACTATCAGACCATCTTGAGTGATGATAAATCCTGTACCCCCACCAGTCGTTTCATAAGTTCTGCCAAACATATCTGTTGCATTACCATTAACCGAAATTGAAACTACTGCAGAAGTAACCTTATTAACAGTATCAGTAATTGCGGAAGATTCCTCTAGTACTAATTTCTCCGTTGAAGTAAAAGGATTTGACAAACTCACTAAACCTAATTTTTTCTGCAAATCAGGATGTGCTGAAAGATATAATAGACTACCTATAGTACCTGCAATACCCATGACTAAAGACACAAATATTACCATCACAAACAATAACACTTTAGACTTTTTTTTCTTACCCGTCTGAGGAACATTTGCATTATTTTCTTGATTTTCTAAATTATATTCTTGTCCCATCTCGTCCGTAAAAGTAATTTTTGCTTTAGCCATATTTCCCTCACTATTTTTTTAATTATTTATTTGTCTTATTTCTTTCTTCAACTTTTTCTAATTTTCCTTCTAAATTTTCGATTTTTTTCATCAACTTTTGCTCTCGTTTTGCGATACGTGTTACTAATTTATTTAAATATATAGCCACAAAAACAGCAATAATACTAACAGTTATGGCATAAATAAACATCGACATAAGATCAGATCCTGGGCTAATATATTTATTTATAAAAGTTTTTACTGTATCATTCCACGCCAAAGCAGCCAAAAGCGAAAAAGCTCCAGTAATTAAAGCAGCAAATTTCTCAACAAATTCTTTTGTCATGTTATTATTTTATACAACTAATTATTTTATTTTCGTACTCAATATTTTATTAACTACCTGAGGATTTGCTTTACCACCGGTTTCACGCATAACTTGCCCCACCAAAAAGCCCATCACGCCCATTTGTCCGGATTTAATTTTTGCAATAGCTTCAGGGTTAGCAACAATTATTTTATCAATCACTCTCTCAATTTCAGCTGTATCAGAGACTTGTTCTAAGCCCTTTTCTTTAATAATTTCTTTTGGTGATTTACCTTTTTTAATTTCTGGTAATATTTCTTTAGCAGTTTTTCCAGAAATATTTCCTTCGTCAATCAAACAAACCAATTCCATAAGATTTTCTGGTTTTATAGATAAATCAGGAATCTCATTAATTATAAAATTAACAATAATTTTACATTTTGATTTGTCTTTTTGATTTTTAATTTCTAAATTTTTAGTTATTTCTTCAAAATATTTATTCTTATTCACATCACCTACTATAATCTGTGCATCCGCTAGATTCAATTGATAATCATTAACATATCTATCAATTTTTTGTTGCGGCAGCTCCGGCAATTGTTCTTTTATCTTATCAATTTCTTCATCTGTTATAGTTACTGGTGGCAAATCAGGTTCTGGAAAATATCGATAATCAGCAGAAGTTTCCTTAACTCGCATAACATAAGTTTTACTCTTTTGTTCATCCCAACCACGAGTTTCTTGAACAATCTTTTCTCCAGATTCCAAAGCTTCGATTTGACGTTCAATTTCATACTCAGATGCTCTTTGCACTGATTTAAAAGAATTTAAATTCTTAATTTCTACTTTTGTACCTAATTTCTTATCACCCTTCAATCTTACTGAGATATTTGCCTCACATCTCATCTGTCCTTTTTCCATATCTGCATCGGCAATACCAAGCGTTCTTAAAATCTGCTGATAAGTTTTACAAAATTCTTTTGCTTCTTCGCCACTAGTAATATCTGGCTCCGTTACCAATTCCATCAAAGGTACTCCTGAACGATTGTAGTCCAATAACGAATAATCAACCTCTACTCTTCCTTCAGGATGCTTACTTGTTCCTGTATCTTCTTCCAGATGGATTCTTGTTATCCCAATTTTCCTATTTTTATTTTTTAATTTATCATTTTGATCCTTAATATTCGCATTTTGAATTTCTAGCCATCCTTCATAAACTAATGGCAAATCATACTGAGAAATTTGATAACCTTTTGGCAAATCGGGATAAAAATAATTTTTTCTGTCCCATTTGGTAAATTTATTTACTTTACAATTAAGTGCCAAACCCGTCAAAATAGTCCATTGAATTGCTTGTTTATTTAACACCGGCAAAGCTCCTGGCATACCTAAACACACTGGACATACATTCTCATTGGGCTTTGCATGAAACGGATCATTTACACAACCACAAAACATTTTTCGTTTTGTTTTAAGCTCAGCATGAATTTCCAATCCAATTACTGCTTCATATTTGTCCATTTTTTCTTTGTTCATAGTTACAATGCTCCAATATTTTCCAAACCTTGTCTAAATTTGTTTAACGCATTTTTGCACTCTTCAATAGTTGGTTTGTATTCTGCGTTATGCGCAATTTTATTTCTTAATTTATGCGCATCCCAAACATATTGATAAATATTACTACTAAACTTTTTTTCGTAACTTCTTAATTTATCGGCAAATGTATTACCATTTGCACCTGCAATCTTAAGTATATTTTCAAAAAATTTATCACCACGCATCACAGCTTGTTCGGCGTGAATAATATCACCTGAATTTAAAAGTTTTTCAATTTCTAACCACTTTTTAAAATTTTCCTGCTTATTAAATAGTGTTTTTCTCTTACCAAATAACAATTTAAAAGGATAACTAATTAAAAACCAAAGTCCACTACCGATTGCTAAAAATACTGTTTCTAAAAAACCTGATTGTTTTTTATACTTAGCCATCTTTAAAAATTATTCAAAAATTCTTCATCACTTTTTCGTAATCTTTTTTTGTTTTCTTGTGCAGTTTGTTCGGAAACATTTTTGCTCAATTCAATTTCTTTTTCTTCTAAGGCCTTATCTTCTTCGGTCATTTCAGACACGTCTATCATCTCCTGACCAAGTCTTTCATTTTGTTCTGTATCATATTTTTTATCTTCGACAATGTTCTTTGCTTCTTTCAAAATATCAGAGGGGTTCTTTTGATAAAATTTACTATTAAATTCTTCATTTATAATATTTCCTCTTTTTTCGCCATATTTTTCTGCAATATCGTTTCGTTCAATAATGTTTTTTTGTTCTTTGCGCTCATTTCTTATTTGTTGCAAAACAACATCCTCTGCTTGCTCTAAAGCCGAATTTTTCTTTTTTGCTTCTTGCATTCGCATTTGGTACATTGCTTCATCTGCATCATCTGGTACTTTCATAGTTTCACTCATTTATTCCTCCTATCTTCAATTAGTTTTCCAATATTTAATATTAATTCTTCAGACCACATTGGTCCTAATATCTGCAAACCAACTGGCAATTCATCAATAAATCCGACAGGAATTGAAACTCCCGGAATACCGGCAATATTTGCTCCCACTGTATAAACATCAGCCAAGTACATCGCCAGTGGATTTTGTTCTCGCTCACCGATCTTAAATGGCAATGTTGGCGAGGTTGGTGTAATAATTGCGTCGACTTCGCTAAATGCGCGTTTAAAATCTTCACAAACCAACGTTCGCACTTTCATTGCCTTTTTATAATACGCGTCATAATATCCACTCGACAACACATAAGTTCCAAGCATTATTCTTCGTTTTGCCTCATCTCCAAATCCTTCACCACGATTTTTTAAATATAGTTCTTCCAAATTTTTAATACTTAAAATTTGAGATTTATCATTGGCTACTGAGTAACCATATCTTATTCCATCATATCGAGCAAGATTAGATGATACTTCTGCTGGCTGCAAAATATAATAAACAGCCAACGCATAATCTGTCATCGGCAATGATATTTCTTTTACTTTTGCCCCCATCTTTTTCAGCAATTCAACTTTTTCTATCACTCTTTCTTTAATTCTTGAATCCAATCCTTCGGCAAAATATTCTTTTGGTAGTCCAATCTTTAAATCTTTCAATTTTATATTGTCATTTTGATTTTTAAAATTTGCTTTTTGGATTTTATTAGCTTGAAACTTTTTTCCAGGTATTGTCGTCGAATCTTTTGTATCATGTCCACACATCACCTCTAATAAGATTCCTGCATCTTCGCATGTTTTTGTAAATGGCCCAGCCTGGTCCAAACTCGAAGCCATCGCCACAATACCATATCGAGAAACACGACCATAAGTCGGTTTAAGCCCTACTACATTGCAAAATCCAGCAGGTTGACGTATTGATCCGCCAGTATCCGTTCCTACAGAAGCAAAGCCCATATTACTAGCCACTGCCGCTGTTGATCCACCAGAAGATCCTCCTGAAACATAATCTAAATTATAAGGATTACGCGTAGTAAAAAAATCGGAGTTTTCCGTTGAGCTTCCGTGCGCCCAAGCATCAAGATTAGTTTTCCCAACGATCACCGCTCCAGCATTTTTAAGTCGCTCAACTATTGTTGCATCATAAGCAGGAACAAAATCAGCAAGCATCTTACTAGCAGCCGTGGTTTTAATATTTTTAGTACAAATTAAATCTTTAATAGAAATTGGCACACCATCCAGTTTTGACAATCTATTGCCGTTTATAATTCGTTTATCAGCTTCTTTAGCTTGTTCTAACGCTTCATTTTTACAAACTGTAATAAATGCCTTAATTTCTGGATCAATTTCATCAATTTGTTCCAACACCAATTTGGTAAGCTCAACCGAACTTATTTCTTTTCTATCCAACATCTCAGAAATTTCAGAAATACTTTTTTCTAAAATTTTAATTTTTTCGTTATTATTTTGCATTTTTTATATTTTAATTTTGCTTTATTGTAGCATTTGTTTAACTTTTATAAATTCACCTCTTTTTGCCTTTGCATTCTTCAATAATTCGCTACGATTAATTTCAATATCTTCACTAGTTTTCCACTTATCTGTAGCTATATCTTCCTGATAAACATTTTTCAGTCCTGTTACTTGGGCGGTTTCATTAATGTTGTCAACTTTAATACTATCTAATTTCTCAACATATCCTAAAATACTCGATAATTCTTTCGAATATTTTTCTTGCTTATCATCTGTTATATCTATTTTTGCCAATTTAGCAATCTTGCAAATTTCTTCTTTAGTAATTTTCGACATAATTTAATCCTTATTTGTTAACAATTATACCAATTCTCACCTGATATGCAATCATTTTATCATTCCTAAAAATTCTTTCTCACTAATTATCTTTGTCCCATATTTTTTCGCTTTATCCAATTTCGAGCCAGCGTTTTCACCGACTATTAAATAATTTGTCTTTGACGTTACTGAAGTTTGGACTGTCCCACCATATTGAATAATCCTTTTATGCACCTCTTCACGAGTAAGTGTTGGTAAAGTGCCAGTCACAATAAACGATTGACCATTTAGTTTATTAACCGAAATTGGAGAATGATAATCTAAAACATCGATACCAACTTCCAATAATTGATCAATAAATTTTTGATGGCCATTGTCTTTCAGCCAATCAGAAATACCTTTAGCTGTTTTTTCTGCTACTCTATAAAGTCTATTTATTTCTTCATATTTTGCATATCGAAGTTTATCCAAAGATCCAAATTGGGCTGCCAAATCTTTTGCCATTTCTTCACCAACAAGAGGAATACTTAATGAATAAATAAACTTTTCCAAATGAATCTTTTTTGATTTTTGTATTGCTTCATAAATATTTTCTGCTGATTTTTCTGCAAAACGTTCCAAGTGTATCAAATCAACTTGCTTCAAATAAAAAATATCTACCGCCGATCTTATCAAACCCTCTTCAATTAATTGCTTGATAATTTTTACACCCAGTCCATCAATATCAAAAGCTTTTTTTGAAGCAAAATGAATAATTCTATGATACATCACTGCGTAACAATTTGAATTAGAACAACGATAAATTGCCCCATTATCAACTTTCCAAACAGGACTGCCGCAAACCGGACATTTTCTTGGCATTATAAATTTTTTAGCGTTTTTTGGCCTCATCCGTTTCAATGGTTCCACAACTTCCGGAATCACATCACCGGCTTTTTGAATAACAACCGTATCACCAATTCGAATATCTTTTCTTTTAATTTCGTCTTCATTATGCAAGGTCGCTCGAGAGATTGTCGAACCAGCTACAGACACGGGCTTTAACACAGCTACTGGCGTTAATGCGCCAGTTCTGCCTACTTGTATTATAATATTATTAATTGTTGTTGTAGCTTGTTCTGATTGCCATTTATAAGCAATTTCCCACCTATATGCTTTACCAATCGAACCAAGTTTTTTCCTGCCTGCTAAATCATTAACTTTTACAACAACACCATCAACTTGATATGGCAAAGAGCTACGTTTCTCTTGCCATCCTTTATAAATATTTTCCGCGTCAGTTATTTTTTCAATAACTTCCACATGCGAATTAATTTTAAATCCCAATTGCTTTGCAACTATAAAATTTTCTGCGTGTGTTTTTGTGCCAATATCAGTATTTATTTCATAAATATTAAAATCGAGTTTTCTACTTGCTGTAATTTTTGAGTCTAATTGACGAATACTACCTGCGGCTATATTTCTTGGATTGGCATATCTTGGTAAACCCCTCCTGTCTTGTTCACGATTAAGTCGTTCAAATTCTTTTTTAGAAATATAAATCTCACCCCGCACCTCAAACCGATAGTCTAATGCTTTATTTAGTTTTAAATTTTTATCTATAGTTTTAAATTTCGAAATTTGAGTTTTAAGATTCAATGGTATTGATTCAATCGTTTTAATATTTTGTGTCACATCTTCCCCAATTGTTCCGTCTCCGCGTGTTGCAGCTTGAACCAAAATACCTTTTTCATAGACTAAAGAAACAGCCAAACCATCCATTTTTAATTCACAAAAATATTCTTTAGGTTTATGACCAAGTATCTTTGTAATTCTTTTTTCCCAATCTAAAAGTTCTTGATAAGTAAAAACATCTTCCATGCTCATCATCTTTGTTTGATGTTTGACTTTTTTAAATTTTGCTAACGGCAAACCTCCAATTCGCTGTGTAGGAGAATCTAAAGTTATAAACTCAGGACTTTCTTGTTCCAATTCATATAGTTCATGTTTCAAAGAATCTAAAGCTTCATCTGATATCTCTTGTTTATCTAAAACATGATATAAATATCGATGATAATTTATTTCTTCTTTTAATTTTTGAATACGTTTTTTTATTGCAATTTTATCCATAACAAATGTCAATATTATTCTAATCAAATTATTTAGCTCTTCTTATTACCAGCTTCCTCCGCCACCTCCACCAAATCCTCCTCCAACACCGCCTCCAGAAAATCCAGAACCCCCAGATCCAGCCTGACTTGGTGCAGTCATAGAAGCATTGATTCCAGTCTGCATATGATCTATAGTGTCAGCAAATATCCATGGATAAAACACACCTGGTCCATCATACCATTCTGGTTTTGCTATTTGCATATCACGAAATTTATTTGACCACTCTTTTACAGTACCAAATACCATCGCATAAGGTAAATATTTTTCAAAAATTTGGTTATCTTCATTAAATTTTTGTCGATACCTTTCAGCTGTATGCATATAAAGCTTAAAACCTTTAATTAATCTTGTTGCCTCAACTCCTTTTTCAGTTCTTTTTGGCATTACAAAAGCAAAAATTACAAAAAATAAACCAGATAGCATAAATGCAATAATAAAAGGCAAAGACGAATATGAATTTATCATTGCACAAGCTGGAATTACAATTGGAAAAGAACAAATCATAATTATACCGACAATTAAATATTTATTACGAACAGAATCAGGATTTTCAACAAAATAATCTTCTGTTTTTACAATATCGTATAAATCTTTTCTAATGTCCGGAACATGTTTATAAAATTTATTTTTCAAATCAGAAAGTTTAACTTCTTTTTTATTTGTCGAAAACAATCCCTGCATAATTTTTTTTTCATAATTAGCAAGTTTTGTCTGTTCTTTATAGGTATTAATAAAAATATATTCCGTTTTTTCACCAATAAATTTTTTTTCTTTGGTTTCTTTAATTTTAATATAACCATTTACTGCCAAATCAATGATTACAGCTGCGATATCTTTAGTATCAACATTTTCATCAAATATCGTACCCATCACAGCTGGTCTTAAATTCATTGGAGGACTAAATTCTGGAACAATAGTAGTTTTACCTTTAGGATCGCGTCCATTTTTTAAATATTTTTGGAATAATAACACAAAAACAACAATCGGAATTAAATATCCCCAATTATCTTGAAAAAACCATACTATTGTTTGCCATATAGAATATTGTTTTATTACTCCCTGGTTTACACTTGATACTATTGTAAACCCTTCACCGGCAAATAAAGTATCATTTGCAGAAAAAGTAACTTTGTTGTTTTTAATATCAATTAAACAATTTTCACTATTCGAACCATAAACACCCAAATAACAAATATTTTGTTTAATTTTAGCATCTTGAGGCCATATTACTGTCGCTGATACTTTTTCAATATCTACTGGCCAATCTTCACCAGTTACATTCCAGTAAAATTCATCACTGTCCGAAAAACTATTTATTACTCTCTCAAGAGAATATTTAATCTTATAAGTCTGATTACCAGAAACTATTTTGTCTTTATCGCCAATTTTGAGTTCTATCTTACCATCAGATAAATCTTTAGTATAATTTATTTTCTCGCCTTCAGCATTAGTGACACTTACATCACTAATTCTCACATTATAATTATTCCCATTCCTTGTATAAGACAAAGGGATCCATCTATAGATCCCGTGTTTGTCTAAGTTAGCAAAATCAACTTTTAAAGTTTCTTCAACAGTTATTTTACGATTTGTCTCAATAGTAATCTGCGAGTCATAATCTGTTATTTTCCATCCTGTATCACTGGTATCATAAGCAAATACATTTTGCACACATACTAAAACCAAAAAGATAGATAAAATAACTTTCTTCATAAATAACAATTGATTTTATAAGAACTGACAATTATTTTACTCGTTTATAAAGACTTGCGATAACCATAGTTCCGAAAATTCCAAATAATGGAGCAATAATAATATTCAAAAATGGAATCCAACTAAGAACCATAGAGATAAGACCTAGTAAAATCATTACAACCAATATTACCACCCAACTTTTTTTAGCAAGTTCAAAACTACGTGTAATTGCATTGCCAACTGATAAATTTTCTGCTGCTACTAGATAACAAGAATAAGCTAAGAAAATTGCTGCTACAAGTCCAGGAAGTACCAACAAAATCATACCGACACCAACAATAAGTATTATAAGAACAGTTACGCCTAAGAAAACCCAAAATTTTTTCAATGCCATCGTGTAATTATCCCAAGCGGTCACTTTTTTACCTTGCATTACGTTATAAGCAGCATAAGTTGATGCACCTGCTGTCCATGTTGTTACAAAAACACCAATAACAGCTGCAAGCAACATACTAACACCACCAAACACA
>CAZFAN010000010.1:0-12342 GCA_964516525.1 uncultured Candidatus Saccharibacteria bacterium
GTATGATCAACCGTCAAAATAATCACAAAAATTCCATCTTTTGCCATTGCTTGTCTATCACGCAATACGATGTTACCAACATCACCTACACCTAGACCATCAACCAATACATATCCTGAAGGAATTTTATAATTGGTTAAATGTCCTTTTTCTTTATCAAATTCAATAATCTCACCATTTTCTGCCACAATAATTTTCTTAGGATCAACACCCATTGCTTGTGCAAGTTGAGCATTGCGTACTAAGTGTCTATATTCTCCATGAATAGGAATAAAATATTCTGGTGCCATCATTGCAAGCATCATACGCAATTCTTCTGCTTTTGCATGTCCTGAAGCATGAATATCAGCACGTTCGCCACCATAAATAACTTCTGCTCCTTCACGGAATAAACTATTAATAGTTTCTGCAACTGAACGTTCGTTGCCAGGTACGACAGAAGAAGAAAGAACAATCGTATCACCTGGTTCAATCTTTATTTGTTTGTGTTCTCCTGAAGCCATACGTACCAGTGCCGCGTACTCTTCACCTTGTGAACCCGTACATAATATTACAACATCTTCCTTAGGAAAATCATTGATATGCTTCATATCAACAATTACTCCGTCTGGTACATGCAAGTATCCAATACGTTTAGCAATTTCGATATTTTTTATCATACTTCTACCAGATACTGCTATTTTCTTATGATAAGTTTTAGCAGCTTCAACTACCGCTGAAATACGAGAGATATTTGAAGCAAAAGATGTAACAATTACTCTACCTTTAGTTGTAGCAATAATTGAATCAATACTTTCTTTAACTGTCACTTCAGATACTGATTGTCCTTCAACTTCAGCATTAGTACTATCCAAAAACAAACAACGAATATTTGATTTGGCAACTTCTTTTAATTTTTGCATTACTGGTCGTTGGCTAGGATCACGATAATCAATCTTAAAATCAACAATATAAACAAATCTATCAACTGGAGTATCAATAATTAATCCCATTTCATCAGGAATAGTGTGTGATAGACCGATAAACTCAACATTGAATACACCCAATTTCAATTTATCACCAGAATTAACTTCGTGAATTTCAATATTATCAATTACTCTTTCTTTAAGCTTTTCTTTTATCATTTCTACTGTTAATTTTGCCGTATAAATCGGGCATTTTAATTTAGGAGCAATAAATGGAATAGCACCAGCATGATCTTCATGGCCATGAGTAATAATCATTCCTCTTATTCGATCTTTATTGTCTTCTAGATATTTTGTATTCGGTAATATTGAATCTACTCCATACATTTCTTCTTTTGGAAACATTAGACCACAGTCAATTACGATAATATCGTCATTGTACTCAAAAGCCGTCATATTTCGACCGATTTCTCCTAATCCACCAATCGGAATAATTCTTAAAGTATCTTTTTTAAAATAGTACTTTCCTTTTTGTGTTGTTGTTTCTTCTGCATTGTTCACCTTTACATTTTTAAAATGTTTTTCAGGTGGAAAATGTTTACTTTTTTTAATTTTACTAATTTGATTCATTTTTAGTCCTTTATTTAACTAATTTATCTATAATTTCTAATTTAATTTTATTATTTGTGGTGTCATAAACCGCAAATGTAGACATATAGCCGATACCTGCGCAATTGCCAGGATTGGCAATTATAGTTTTATCAGCTATCTTCATCCAAGGTTTATGATCGTGTCCATAAAATACAATATCTGAATTTTTTATTTCAACGTGCTTAATATCTGTTATTTTGTGAACAAATGATATTTTTTTACCATCAATTACTATTCTTCCGACATTTTCAAAAAAATAAAAATTTTTATCATTTTGTTTTGCATAAAAATTATCAGCATTTCCACGGGACAAATAAACTGTCCCGCAAAAATGTTGTAAAATATAATTCAATGTTTCTATACTTGATACATCACCACAATGAATTAATATCTTTATTTTATTTTTTTTAAGATATCCGAGAACTTTATCTAAAGGTTCAATATGATCATGCGAATCTGAAATAATCGCTATTTTCATTGATTTTTATTAAGTTTGAGTATTTTTTTAAAATAATTTTTAGCTCAAAAAATAATTTTACTTAGTAATATATCATATTTTTTGCCTAAAGTCAATGTATTATTTTTCTCGAGCTTGTTTATAAGAAAGAGACATTCTACCTCTTTCTTTATCAATATCTAACACTTTTACCTTAATCTTATCTCCAATATTTAATACCGATGTAACTGTTGGAATACGATCCTTAGATATTTCTGAAATATGTACCATGCCAGATTGAGTTGGTCCAAACTCTACAATAGCGCCTATTTCTTTTCCAGACATACGATCTTTTTGTATAGTTTTTACAACGCCTTCATATATTTTACCTTTTTCCAACTCCATTGTTAGTTGTTCAACAATTTTCTTAGCCTCTTGAGCATATTTTGGCTCAATAGAAGAAATCATTACTGTGCCGTCTTCCTCTATATCAATAGTTAATACTTCTTTGCCACCACAATCAGTAATAATTTTATTAATTGTCTTTCCGCCAGGCCCAATAAGATCACCTATCTTTTCAGGATTAATCTTAACAGTTAAAATTCTTGGAGCAAATTGAGAAAGATCCTCTCTAGGTTCTGCTATTGTTGCTATTATTTTATCCATAATTTCCAATCTGCCAACTTTAGCCTGATCTATTGTATCGCTAATAATTTCATCTGATAATCCTTTAATTTTTGTATCCAATTGAATAGCTGTAATTCCATCACGCGTTCCTGCAATTTTAAAATCCATATCTCCACCGAAATCTTCTAAGCCCTGTAAATCAGTCAATACTTTATATTCTTTTCCATCTTGTGAAGTAATCAATCCCATAGCAATACCTGTAACCGGTTTTTTAATAGGCACTCCTGCATCCATCAACGCCAATGTTGAGCCACATACAGAAGCCATAGAAGAAGAACCATTTGAAGACAATATCTCCGAAACTAATCTAATAGTATAAGGAAATTCTTCTTTACTTGGCAGTACCGGAACCAAAGCTTTTTCCGCTAAAGCACCGTGACCAACTTCACGACGTCCTACACCTTTCATTGGTCTTACTTCTCCTGTTGAATAAGGAGGAAAATTGTAATGATGCATATAGCGTTTTTCGCCTTCTTCTCCCATTGTATCAATCATTTGTTGCATACCAGGACCAGCCAATGTTGCCACAGTTAAAGCTTGTGTTTGACCACGAGTAAACAGAGCTGAACCATGAGTACGAGGCAAAAAACCAATTTTCATACTAATTGGTCGAATCTCTGTCATTTTACGGCCATCGACTCTTTTACCATCCTTAAGAACTACATCTCTTACAGCTTTTTGTACTAATTTATCAAATTCCGACTTAAGATCTATTTGTTTATAATTTCCTTCAAAATTCTCTGAAACTTCCCCTAAATAAGCATCCAATTCTACTTTTCTTTTTTCTTCATTGGTAATTTTAAAAGCATCGGTAATTTTACTACCAATAAATTCATAAACATCTTTGGCAATTTGTGACATTTCATCGGTTACAGCGTGTTTGTCTTTTTGGCATTCTTTGGCAATTTGTTCTTGTAATTTTATCAACGGTTGTGTTTGTTCTTTTGCAAAAACAATTGCTTTTTTAGCTACATCATCAGGTATTTCTTTAGCAGCTGCCTCAATCATCATTACTCTTTCATTAGTAGAAGCGACCACTAAATCCAGTGTACTTTTTGCCAATTGGGTTTTCGTAGGATTCACGACAAATTCACCGTCAATGCTACCAATTCTTACAGCTCCCACTGGACCTTGAAAAGGAGCACGAGATATCATTAATGCTATTGATGCTGCATTGAGCGCGATAATATCTGGATCATTCTCATGATCATAAGATAAAACTGTAATTATTACTTGCACATCATTACGAAAACTTTTAGGAAATAATGGTCTAATTGGTCTATCGATCAATCTACAAGTCAATATTGCTTCTTCTGACGGACGACCTTCACGTTTTATAAATCGTGATCCTGAAATTTTGCCAGCAGCATAGAGTCTCTCCTCGTAATCAATTAATAACGGGAAGAAATCAACACCTTCCCGAGGTTCATTTGCAACAACAACAGTTGCTAAAACCATAGTATCACCATAACGCACTGTTACTGCGCCATCAGCTTGTCCGGCCATATCGCCCATGTGTACACTAAACTCCTTGCCGGCGAAATTTACTTTAAAATCTTTTTCTTCGTTCATATTACTCCTAAATAGGAGCCAAGGTGAGAAGTTGAAGTTATCTTCAATGCTTCTTAACTTTAGCTCCTATATTATTAAATACTAAATAAATTTTTATTTTCTTAATCCCAAATCTTTAATAATTTTTGCGTATTCTTTTTCGTCAGCTCGTTGTACATAATTTAATAATTTTCGTCTTTTTCCAACTAAAATCAATAATCCTCTTCTTGAATCATTATCAAGATGATGATCTTTAAGATGACCAGTTAAATTATTAATTCTTTCTGTCAAAAGAGTGATTTGTACTTCAACTGAACCAGTATCATTTTTATGCATGCGATACTTGTCAGTTAATGTTTTTTGATTTGGTTTTGTTGTAGTTTTATTCATAATTATTTCCTAGTTTAACATATCTTTTTAAATATTTCAAATATCTTCTGGCATTTCCAAGCTCATACTGCCTTGATTATTGTTAATATTATCTTTTGTTTTATATTCTTTAATTGTTTGAATTATCTGCATTTTTGTTTCTTCAAATGATGCATCTTTTATCTGGAAAGCAGCTGCTTGTTGATGACCGCCGCCATTAAATAATTTGGCAATTTTTGACACATCAACATCTTTTTTTGTTGCTCGCATACTACCATGAACACCATCTGATTTTTCCGATAATAACAAAGCAAAATCAATATTTGGTACTGTTTTTAATAATTCATCCAACACTCCTTTGGTTTCATTTTCTTTTGAACCTGTTGCAATAAAATCTTCTTTATCAGCATAAGACCAAATAAAATTTTCATCTTCTTTAACGATTCTAGATAAAATTGCACCCCAAAGTTTTAAAGTAGACAATTGTTTTGTTTTATAAATTTTTTGAATTATTTCTTGTTGACGTGCTCCTGCAGCCACCATCTGTGCCGCAATTGTTAAAGATTTTGGTGTTGTATTAGTATTTTGAAAACTTCCTGTATCTTCGGTAATACCAGTTAACAAACAGGTTGCTACTTCAGCATCCAACAATTGCTTATCGCGAGACAATGATTCAATCAAAGATACTAATATTTCGGAAGTTGAAGTAGCAGTTAGATCCACCCAATTAATTTTTCCAAAATATTCATTGCCAGGATGATGGTCTATATTAATAATAGGCGTTTCATAAAATAAATCCGTATTGTTATCATATACTGCCCCTAATCTATCCAGATCCGGAGCATCTAAAACAAATATTAAATCAAATTTACTTTCACCATAACTAAAAGAAACATCTTCTGGAGAAAAATTTCCTTCCTTAGGACTAATAACAATATTTAGTTTATTTTCTGCAATTTTTTTATAAGATAGTTTATCAACTTTAGCATTTGCCAAGTCAACACTTACAACAAAATCTCTAATTCCAGCAAATTCTGTCTTGATTGCCTGAATTTCTGGTAAGAAACCGTATACAGGCGGAACATCATTTACAGATACAGCTGTAACGTTTTTATCCAATTTTTTTAAAACCAAATAAAAAGCAAGAATTGATCCTATTGCATCACCATCAACATTTACATGCGTTGTCAGCAAAATATTTTTGCTATTTTTTATTAGATCAGCTATTTGTTGTTTGGTTGATAATTCCATGTTTATATCTTATCAATTAGGTAAAATATTCTTTTGATCAATAATTATTTATAAATAATTAAGGGGTCATCATAACATATTCTAAAAACTCTTGTCAACAGGGGAGATATTTGCTAAAATTGATATTATTAAAAACATATTAGTTAAATTTGTTAGTGAAGGGAGTCATAGTGCCACTTTCAAAATCAGCACGAAAAGCAGAACGTTCTTCAGCAAAAAAAAGAGAACAGAACGTTAAATTCAAAAAATTATTTAAAGACACATTAAAAAAGGCTACACCAGAGACTCTTTCAAAAGCTCAATCTGTGATTGATAAAGCTGCTAAAAAACATATTATTCACAAAAACAAAGCAGCTCATCTTAAATCAAAACTTGCAAAAAGCCTAAGCAAACCTACTACTACACCTAGTAAAAAAATTACTAAAACAAAAACAAAATCAAAAAAATAATTTAGCATGAATTTAAAAAAAATCTTTTATGCCCAAGGTGTGGTTTATGAATTGGGCAAATGGTTGATTCTTGCAATACTAATTATTGTATTAGTAAATTTTTTTATTGTAACAGTTCACATAGTACAAGGTCCTAGTATGGAACCTAATTTTTCAACTGGAGAAATAATTCTAACAAATAAGCTATCATATCTTATCTCTCAACCACAACGAGGAGATGCCGTTATTATTAAATTTCCTGGTGACCCTCAAAAAACAAAATACATCAAACGAATTATTGGCTTACCTGGAGAAAAATTAGAAATCAAAAACGGAAATATATATATAAACAATTCGCTTCTTGTAGAATCATATATAGCTGACGAGGTTAAAACTTGGCCTGACATGACAGTAGATATTCCTAAAGATGAATATTTTATTATAGGGGACAATCGACCTAATTCCAACGATTCAAGATATTGGGGAACTGCCCGTAAAGGTGATTTGATAGGTAAAGGATTTTTCATTCTAAGTCCTTTTTCTAAATGGGGGTTTATTCCACCGGTATATTATAATATTTAAATATTAAATCTATTTACTTATTAATTATAATAAAATCCGACATGCATTTGTCGGATTTTATTATAATTTCGTTTATCAATGTCTATTATACTGTTGGTTCTTTTACAGAAGTTAAACGATACGAAACAAAATCAATAAATGGGACTACCTCATTAAGCAAATCTTCTATCAAGAGTGTTCCTTTTTCTGTTACTATCCAATTTGGTATTCGAAAAGGAAATTTAATAAATCTCAATGTCCATTCTTTCTCGCAACCTAAGGCAATCGCATAAGGTAAATTTTTTTCATAAATTGTTTGTGCGTCGTAGGAAAAATCATATGGTTTATTGCTTTTTAAATAGTTTCTATAGGCATAAAGATCTTTAGTAGTATCAAAACCTACCTTACTCTTAATCGGCAGCTGTGGAGAGATTTTAATAATAAACATTGCTGCAACAATAATACTAAACCATATAAACAAAAAATAACTAACTGCCCCCAAAGTAAATATATTAATTACAAAACCCATAATTCCGATAAAAAACATAATATATCCAACTCTTTTATAGCCAGATTGAAAACGAGCTGGGTCCTGAAGAAAATATCCTTTTGCATATAAATTGTTATAGATTTCCAGATATACTTGCGCGATTTTACGACTAAATACATGTCCGGCAATACGCAAATTCACATCTTCTATACTGGCCTTGTGCTGGTCCTTTATAAAAACCTTGTCAAGCAATAAATTCTCATAATTTGATATATTTTTTGCATCATGGTTTGATCTAAAAAAGGTAAAATATTCATCTCGATCTACAATTTGTATTACTCCACGCTGCGCCAATGACACAAAAGTTGCTGCTATTGAGCGAGAACTGATTTTACCATAGAACAATGCTCCTGCTTCTGCAGGAGTTAAATTTCCCGGCGCACATTTTTTTTCATCTTTAGTTCTTATTCCAACCCAACCATGAGAAGTTTTATGATAAGCATAAAATAAAATCGCCAAAGTAATTAGTAATGGAATAACACTTATTAAAATCCAAAAATATAAAGGTAAATTTTTTAATCCAAATATCAATTCTTTATACCATGGAAGTTGTACATATCCTTTTGGCAGTTGCAATTCAATTGTAAAAGTTGACCCTGGCGTAAGATCATAAGCAGAAAAAATAATTTGCTGTGAATTTACCATACGTGTTGAAGTTTCAGCCACTCCATGTACCGCATAAACTCTTGGTGAAATTTCACTTATATTATTAACTGGTTTTGGCAAATCAACCGTAACATTTAGTTCATTTGCGTATATTCCCTCTTGAGAAAAAACAATATATTTAAATAAATCATAGTCTTCGTTTGGATTAATAAGAGTATCATCAACCTTATTGCCAACTTGTACTTTTCCATCTGACATTATTGCCATATGCATATTATAAGTACCACGCGAAGAATCAAGATCCATAACATCAGAAATAGATCCAAAAATAATATTTTTAGAAATCAAAAAATATACACCAATACAAACCACCAATAAGGCAATAAAAAAAATTAATTGCTTTTTATAAACGCCAAATCTTATTTGCAATTTTCCTCCTTATTTAGCAGCCTAAATTATTAAACTTATTATACTAAGAAAAAATAATGTATTCAAATTTACACACTATTTACAAATATCAACAATCAACAAATCAAGTGCCAATCTACTGTTTATTTGTCCTGATTTGATTTTTTCGTCCATCTGCAAAAATTTAAAATAAATTTTCTTTAGCTCTTCCATGCTATACTTTTTTGCCAAAGACAAATTTTTATTAACTACATACGGATTCAGTCCTACTAGCTTTGTAATTTGCATATAATTTTTATTATCAGTAAATTCGCGGATTATCAGCAATTGTCTATATTCATAGACCATCATTGTTAAAATATACAGTTCATTAACCTGCAAATCAAATAAATCTTGCAATAAAGTTACGGCTTTTTGTATATCTTTTGATGCTAAATATTCTAAAAATAAAAAAATATTATCTTGCATTTTATAAGAAATTAACTGCTTTACATCTTCAATAATTACATTGTTATTATCAATCAAATATAATTTTATTTTTTCAATCTCGTTATCAATTTTCCATAAATTATTATTAGATTTTAATAGCTCAATTATAATTTGATTTTTTAAATTATCTTGTATACTGCATTCTTTCATTCTATCTGTGATCCATTCTTTCAATCGATACTCATTCATTTTTTTAAATTCTTGACACTTTGCTGTTTTTATCAATTTTTTATAAAAACCAAGCCTTTTATCCGGCATTTTATTTTCATAAAAAACAAGCACTGTAGTGTTTGGAACTTGAGGTAAAAAATCAGCAACCTGTTCTAATAATTTTTTCTTTTTATTTGAAAACAAATTATTAACTATTACCAATCTTGTTTTTGCTAAAAAAGGTAAAGTTAATACTTGTCGGGAAAATATTTTATAATCCAAACTAATACCGTCCAATTCTACAAGATTTGTTGTACCAAGACTAGCATCAATATATTTTTTCTTTAAACTAATTACTTTTTGCCATGTTAAATAATCTTCTTCGCCGTATAAAAATAAAATCATAAATAAAAGTTTACCTTATGTTTATAAATTATAGCATATAGTCTATATATTTTTTATAATTATTTTGTGTCATATATATTGACACTATTTACAATCTTATATAATTGATAATATTTAGGATAAATGATATATTACTGTCATATTTTATGACACAAAATAATTCTCAATTAATCGATACTTTACTAGGAGTTGGGCTAAACAAAAATGAAGCTAATATCTATCTAGCTATTTTGCAATTGGGACCAAGTTCTGTTTGGGATATATCAAAATTAACTGCAATTAAACGTCCTACATGTTATGTTGTACTTGATGAATTAGTAAATAAAAATTTTGCTTTTAAAACGAATGATGGAAAAAGAACTTTATACAACATAATTTCACCAAAAGAACTATATACAAAAATTCAAAATTCTTTTAACCGTTTTAATGAGTCTATTACCGAATTAAATGCTTTAGCAGATAAAACCCCCACTAAACCACAAATACATTCTTACGAAGGCATTGAAGGACTATATAAAGTACTTTATTTAAGTCTAGAGCAACAGCATGAAATATTAGTTTATAGCACCTGGCAAATTGAACGAAAAATCGCCGAATTAATTCCAACGTATCTTAATGACCGTCTCGATAAAAATATTACTAGTCGTATTCTACTTGCAAACACAGTTGATAACCAAGCAATTATCGATAAAGACAAAAAAGAAATTAAAGAAACAAAATTTATTCATCGCGATCACTTCAATCCAGATTATAGAACAATGATTTTCTCCAACAATATCATCACTATAGATTTATCAAACAATATTTATATCACTTTGATAGAAAACAAATCTATTTATAATTTTGAACGTCAAAAATTCGAATTACTTTGGAACAACAATTAGCTTTGTCCTGTTCTTATTTTTTGCATATCTTGCCAATTATTTCCAATTTGTATTTCAACTAATAAAGGAACATCTAGTTTTGCTGCTTGTTCCATGCTATTTTTTATAATTTTAACCGCCTCTTGTACCATATCTTTAGAAACTTCAAAAACCAATTCATCGTGTACCTGTAAAATCATCTTAATATCCGTATTTTCTTGATTACATTTATCTGCTAATTTAAGCATAGCAAGTTTAATAATCTCCGCCGCGCTACCTTGTATTGGAGTATTTACTGCTGCACGAGCACCAAAACTACGTAAATATTTGTTAGGCGATTTTAGTTCCAAAATTTCTCTTTTTCTACCAAACATTGTTTTAGCATACCCTTTATCCGTCGCTTCTTTAATCTGATAATCGATAAATTTTTTAACATTGGAAAAAGTAATAAAATATTTATCGATAAAAAATTGCGCTTCTTCAACTGAAATTTTTAAAGTGTCAGCCAATCCATAAGCACTCATACCATAAAGCACGCCAAAATTAACAACCTTTGCCATTCTTCTATCGCAACCCATTTCTTCCCCAGTTTGAGTATGAATATCATGACCTTCTTTAAAAATCTTAATCATAGCTTCATCATGTGCCATATGCGCCATAATTCTCAATTCTATTTGCGAATAATCAGCTTTAATTAGGCATTTACCATTTTCAGCAATAAATGCTCGTCTAATTTCTTTGCCCAACTCAGTTCGGACAGGAATATTCTGCAAATTTGGATTTTTACTTGAAAATCTACCAGTTGAAGTATCTATTGCATAATGCGTATGTATCCGATTATTCTCATCAACTTGTTTTGGCAGAGGATCTACGTAAGTATTTTTCAATTTTACTAATTCTCGATATTGCAATATTTTTTTAACAATAGGATATTTATTTTTAATTTTTTCTAAAGATTGTGCGGATGTAGAAAAATGTCTTTTTTTATATTTAATTCCACTCTCTCTTGGTTTGATTTGTAACTTTTTATATAAAACTTCAGCCAATTGACTTGGCGAATTCAAATTAATTTCTTCTTTAAATTCTTTATTAATTTCATTTATTAAAATCGCTATCTTTTTATCAAGTTTGCTAGACATTCTCTTTAGTAAATCAACATCAAGTTTAACTCCATTTTTTTCTATAGATCTTAATACCGGTTCAAGTTTTTTATCTATCTCATAGGAATTTAGCATAATTATCTAATGTCAATACTATTGATAACTTTATTAAAAATAACTTCATATTCGTTTAAACTCTCAGGCGTAGTTTCTAGTTCAACAATATAAAAAATATCATCTTTCAAACATACATACTTTTTAATAATTTTGTCTTTATTATCATTTGTAATAAATTCCCAATCACGTACATCAAATTTACAATTATCTATTGTAACATTTTCAGAAATATTACCAATAATTTTATAATTATTTAAAGATATTTTATTAAATTCTTCACTTAAATATTCTTCTGTGGTTTTTCCTTGTGCATTGGAAAAAGCTGATACTTTAATATTGTTATTGTTCTTACTAAACAGCATTCCAGTATCATTTTCTAACTCACTATCTATAAAACCACTTGGTTTTTTTATACTAAAATCATATCTTTTATTATCGTAAATAGACCAATTATTCGCATCATCAGATGCAACAATTTCAAGTTGTGTATTTTTATTAATAATTTTTTTATCAAAATAATATACACCTAATCCAAAAGCAATTATTGCAAAAGTCGCTCCGATAATTATTGCTAAAAAAAGTTTTTTATTTATTTCGTCATTCATTTTAAAATAAACTATATTGTTTTGTTTCTGTCATCTGTTCGGGCAGTTTTGCAATCAATGACTTAAATTCCATTTTCTCAAAAAGTTTAATCGCTTTTTCTCTATCATAATTATTAATTTTGGCATCAGCAAGATCAAATTCCAAAGGAACATCGACACGAATTGTTGCCAGATATTTTGATAAAAAAGCTTGTTCTTTATGCTCTAATA
>CAZFAN010000011.1:0-11570 GCA_964516525.1 uncultured Candidatus Saccharibacteria bacterium
AAAATATTCACTGGATGACAAAGAGCCAAATCTTTTTGTATATTTTTTATTAATCTTTATAATTTTGTTATAAAGTTCTTTGTCTAATTCTTTGATTATTTTATTGAAAACACTTCATGTACTTTCGTTTGCCACGACTCCGTCAAAATCCAAAACAGCATATTTGAACAATTGATAAAGCATCTCAGTCCTCCTTTTATTGTAATGTTAACGATCAAACAGTATAGGTAGTTTATCTGAAAAATAAAAAAAATCAAAGTATAAAGAAAAAATCCCGCATTAAGCGGGATTATAAAAATTTATTACATCGTCAAAGAATAGATTGACTCTTTCTCCTTAACGGAAAATTCTTCAATCTCATTTATGGGAAAATATTCCCGATTGGCATCGCCACTGCTAATAAGCAACGACGGAAAAATTATATTTTTTCCTTTTTCCGGGTTAAAATTGGCAATACCTAGGTAGATATTGCCAACAAATTTAGCTTCTTTTAAAACTAAATTTATTAAATACCTTTTGCAAATTTTATTAAAAAAATTATTGCATATTATTCGCATACCGTTGGTAAAACCAACGATTTCAGGAGAAACTTTGTATTCTATGCAATGTTCTTTTCTGCATTTAATTGTATTTTGCAGAATTCTAACAATTTTCTGTATGCTTTCGTTGACTGATTCTATTCTTTCTATTGAACAACTGTCTACAGTTTTTCTCAATTGTTCTTCGCAGTTACAAATAACCTCAAAGGGGTCGACATTTTTATCCATTGACATAGATTTATCCTCCTTCAAATTTTAAATGTGCATAAATATAAAAAATCGACTCTGATGGAGTCGATTTTGTCTATTTTGATTGTATGTTTTGTGTTAATCAAGATAAACAAAATCGGCTTCAACAAATGAAGGTTTAATAATGCATTTAATTGTTCTGTGATTTTGATTTATCATAATTATCAATATTATATCCAAATTATAGTTATTTTGTCAATATTTTTTGCAAAAAGATTTGAATAATACCCCTGAAGTTGGTAATATTAAAGTACTATTGATTGGTATTTACAATAAGTAGGTTATATCTACTTACTTTGTTTATTGCCGAAATAGCTCAGTTGGTAGAGCAATACTTTCGTAAAGTAGAGGTCCCGGGTTCAACTCCCGGTTTCGGCTCCATAATTATCGTAGACAAATTATAAAAATATTACATATTATCAATGTTAGAAGATTTATTAAAATTTTTTAAACAGATAAATAAGATACTATTATATTTTATTGCTATAAACTTTGTTTTAGTAATTTTTTCTAGCATCATGAACCTAGAAAAACACAACTACGATTCACAAGTTTGGTATATCTGGGTGATACTTATCGCAAATAGTATTTTGTCAATATATTTATATCCTAAAGATAAAATCATCCCTTATATTTTCAATCTAACAACATTATTTGTAACTATTTTAAGTATTATTTTAATTGTGTACTACTAATCATGAAAAATATTGAAATCAATCGACAGCAACCTTATTATCGTTTTTTTGAAATATTACCCGGAGCAATAACATGGCTATTATTTATTATGCCAGTAGTATTGTCTCTTTATGCACCGAAAATTTTAGCATCAATTGTGATTGTTTACGCTATTTATTGGCTTTTGAAAGCTTTGATTATGTCTTATCGGCTGATTGTCGGATATAAAAAATACAATAAAGACGTAACAATCAATTGGATAGATCAATGTAAAGCTATTAAAGGCGCTGATGATATATATCACCTGGTGATTATGGCTGAATACAAAGAACCGTACAAGACTTTGCTTTATTCTATTGAAGCTATTGCGCGGTCAAAACATCCATTAGATAAAATTATTTTTGTTCTTGCTTCTGAGGAACGTGGCAGAGAAATTAGTAGACCAAATGCTAAAAAACTAAAAGCATTGTTTGGTGATAAATTTTTCCATTTTGCTCATTTTGAGCATCCATCAAATTTACCCAATGAGGTTGTAGGTAAGGGTGCAAATATGTATTATTCGGCCAAGCAAATTTTGCCATTTTTAGACAAACATCATATCAAATACGAAAATGTTATTGTGACAACTTTTGATGCAGATCATAGACCACATCCCCAATATTTTTCTGCGCTAACGTATGCATTTTTAACTTCTCCTGATCCAATGCATAAAAGTTATCAACCATTGCCGATGTTTTTTAACAATATTTGGGATGTACCAATTCCAATCAGATCGATTGCAACTGGTAGTTCATTTTGGCAAATCATCGAGTCAACTAAGCCATA
This sequence comes from uncultured Candidatus Saccharibacteria bacterium, assembly GCA_964516525.1. GTDB lineage: Bacteria > Patescibacteriota > UBA1384 > JAMDBS01 > CAYSHH01 > CAZFAN01. The sequence goes on from CAZFAN010000011.1 coordinate 2,289, forward strand.
TAGATTGCGCAATTTTGCCGCTCATGCTCAGCCACTGGCAGCTCTTATTGAAACTGATTTTTGGTCTAGAAGAACTATTGTTGAAGATGGACATCAATTTTGGAGAAGCTATTTCCGTTTTGATGGCAATCATGAAGTAGTACCAATCAATATACCAATTTATCAAGATGCTGTACTATCACCAAAAAGTTATTTACATACATTTGAAGAGCAATATTTACAAAAAAAACGTTGGGCATGGGGATGTTCAGACATTCCGTATCTTATTACGAACTGTATGAAAGATAAGCTTATCCCTTGGCCGGACAAACTAATACAAATTTATCGATTATTTGAAGGTCACATATCATGGTCAACAACCTCAATTGTTTTATTTTTTGCAGGATGGTTGCCTATGCTTATTAATCCAGACTTTCGTTCAACTGTTGTGGCGTTTAACTTTCCATTTATATATTCTCGAATACTAACTTTTGCTACTGTTGGTATGGTTGTAACTTTATCAATATCAACCTTGATGCTACCGCCAAAACCTAAAAAAGATTTTAATTTGTCAGTATTGATAGAATGGATTATCACGCCATTTATCCTGCCATTTTCAAATATTATTTTTAGTTCGCTTCCAGCAGTGCATGCACAAACATTGCTGATGATGGGCAAATACATGGGATTTCGCGTTACCGAGAAAAAAGCAGTAAAATATGCAAAAAATTATAAATAACATACAATCTTTGGAGGCTATAAATGAAAGAGATAGAATATAAATTTGTTCTAAAACCAAAAGATAAAAATATTCTAGAAAAATTTTTATCTGACAACGATGCCAAAATGGTCTCAGAAGGTACACAAGATAACTGGTACTATGTGGCACCAGGAAAAAATGATTTACGTATACGTCGTACTGATAAAGAAGCATATTTGGTATTGAAAAAAGGTTGGATGCACGATGACGATCGAGATGAGATAGAAATTAAGGTTGCACGAGCAGATTTTTTACGGCTTGATGAAGTATTTTGCTCTTTAGGATACAAATATGACACCAAATGGTACCGTAAACGCACAGAATATAAGTATAAAAATTTTTCTATTACTATAGATTTTAATGCCGGCTATGGCTGGATTGCAGAAATTGAACGCACGGTACAACCAGGCAATGAAGAGATGGCCAAGAAAGAAATTTTATCTTTAGCAAAAGAAATCGGACTTAAACCTGCCACTAAAGAATTATTCAATAAAATGTATGAGTATTATAAGAAAAATTGGTCACACTATATCAAAACAAAATCGACATTTGATATTGATAAGATCTCAAAATAAAATAATATAATGAAAAATATTACTATAGCAGTCGGTTCGACAAATCCAGGTAAATTAAATTCTGCTCAAGATATTATCAAGCAAATTTGGCCTAAAGCAAAAGTTGTAGGAATAAAAGTTGATTCTGGAGTCAACGATCAACCACTTACGGATGATGAAGCAATAACAGGCGCAATTAATCGTGCAAAAAATGCTTTAAAAATAACAAATGCGGATTTTGGCATAGGTATAGAAGGCAATGTTCACCCGTCTGCCTATGGGATGCTTTGCAGTGGTTGGTATGCAGCAATAAACAAAGAAGGAAAAACAAGCATTTCATCTTCTTGCCATTTTTTACTGCCTGAGAAATTTGCAAAAGAAATTAGAAATGGTCAAGAACTCGGTCCAATAATGGATAAAATGTTAAAAGTAGACAAACTTAATCATCGACAAGGCGCTCTTGGATATGTATCTAAAAATATGTTAGATCGACGAAAAAGTTGCAAAGAGGGTATTTTGTTAGCACTTGCACCTTTTTTCAATAAAGATGCCTATAAATAAATTTTATTTTTCAATTTTCTGTGATAAGCGATAGCAAATCGATGGGCTTCATCACGGACTCTTTCGATAAATTTTCTATCTAGTACAATGTTTTTAGCTTGTGCGTTTTTAAACAAGGTAAAATTCTTTCTAGTTGGTCCTTTGGCAACCGCCATTACAGGGATTTTGATTTTTCTATCTCGTAAGATTTCTGCTACCATAGACATTTGTCCTTTGCCACCATCTAGAATAATCAAATTTGGCATCGACCATTCGGGGTGATTAAACCGACGGTCAATAACATTAGCCATTCTTTGCGGATCTCCAACCAATTTGTCATCCTGAGTGATAGCGAAGGATCTGTTTAGCTCAGATTCTTCACTTAGTTCAGAATGACATATATTGGCATTTTGATATTTGAAATTTACATTTTCAATTTTAAATTTTCTATATTCATTTTTGTCAATTTCTCCACCTGTAAACACAACCATTGAGCCAACAACAAATTTGTCGCCAATATTAGAAATATCATAGCACTCGATACGTTCGGGAATGTTTTTTGTTTGCTCAAAACTGCGATCTTCTTTGATAGCTGCGACGTCATTGATATGTTTATACGCTTCAATACGATCACGAACAATTGCTGCTTGTTCAAAATTTTGATTTTTTGCGTACGTATTCATCTGTTTATTGAGACTAGTAATCGCACGTTTACTTTTTCCAAGCAGAAAATCGTCAATTCTTGAAACTATTTTCGCATAATCTTGTTTGCTAATTTTTTCTGTGCAAGGTGCCGGACAAAGCCCGATACTGTGATATAGACACGCATTGCCGGATTTTTTGTGTCTGGCAAATTTTGCTTGTGTGCAATCACGATAAGTAAAGAGTTTTCGTAAAACTTGCATAATTTCCTTGACTGCGCCGGAGTTTGTATATGGTCCAAAATATTTTTTTATTTTAAAATTTATTCGTTCTCTTTGTGTTGGTCTTACTGCGACAAAACGAGGAAAATCTTCAGCTGACTGTACGATTTGCACAAAGCTTTTATCGTCTTTTTCTCGAATATTGTATTTTGGTTGATACTTTTTTATTAAGTTTGACTCTAATACTAAAGCTTCAATTACAGTATTAGTGACTCGATACTTGATATTTGAAATTTGCGAAACTAATTCTTCGGTTTTGTTGTCATGTACACCTACAAAATAGGAATTTACGCGATGTTTCAACACCGATGCCTTGCCAACATATATTAATTTCCCATTTTTGTCATAATAAAAATACACTCCAGGAGATTTGGGCAGGTTTTTTAAAATAGATTGTATTTTTTTATCAATATTCATAATTTTAAATTTTACAAAGGGCTTTTAATATTGCGGATACTAGGATTTGTTACTTTTGTATAAATTTGGGTAGTGCGAATATTCGCGTGACCAAGTAGCTCTTGAACGTAACGGATGTCAGTTCCGTTTTCTAGTAAATGTGTAGCAAAGCTATGACGCAAGCTATGAAATGTTGCGTCTTTTTTAATATCGGATTTTTGCAAAGCATTCATAAATATTTTTTGCAGAGTGCGTTCGGAAAGCTTGCCACCTCGTTCGCTTTCAAATACTAAGTCATTTTTATCTTTTAATAAGATTAAATCACAAAGCGGTTTTTTAATTTTTTCTGAGAATATTGTTAGGCGATCTTTTTTGCCTTTGGCATTTTTAATGTGAATTGTTAGATTTTCCAAATCAATATCTTTAACACGTAAATTAATCGTCTCACTTACTCGCAATCCAGCAGTATAGGAAAGAAAAATAATTAATTGATGCTTTTTATTACCGATTGACTCAACTATTTTAATAATCTCACCTTTTGATAATACTATCGGTATTTTCAAAGTTTTTTTTGCAAAGCTAATATCTATTTTTGTATTATAATGTATGATATCTCGATAATAAAACTTGATTGCATTTAGATGCAAATTAATTGTCTGTGGTGCTTTATTTCTTGCTTTTAAGGTTAATAAAAATTGTTTGATATTGTTCTCGTTAAAATATTTAAAATTTTTATTATAATTAAAATAATATTTCAAACACAGCAAATAACTTTTAATAGTTTTGCTGCTATAATTTCGTATCTCAAGCTCAAATTTTACTTTATTCAATTCTTCTTGCATAAATCATGTAGTTTGCTAAGATTAACTTGTAATCTATTTTAATATTACCATATTACGGATAATATACAAATAATAGTCGAATATTTTCACATTATTCGTATAAAGAAGAGTTATATTCAATTTTACATTTAAGAACGAAAAAAGCCCCCTTCAAAAACATTTATATAGATTCAACTTTTAACTTAATTTATTATGATGATTCCACCAAAATTAAAACAAGGCGATGAAATTAGAATAATCGCTCCCGCAAGAAGTTTATCTTTGCTTTCTGAAGAATTAGTTAAATTAGCAAAGGAAAATTTTGAGAGACAAGGTTTCAAAATCACTTTTTCCAAAAACTGCAAAAAAAAAGATATGTTTAATTCATCTTCTGTAAAATCAAGAGTTGAAGATTTACACGAAGCATTTTCTGATAAAAATGTAAAAGCAGTTTTTACAGTAATTGGAGGTTTTAATTCAAATCAAATATTGAAGTATCTTGATTATAACTTGATTAAAAAGAACCCCAAAATTCTTTGTGGATATTCAGACATTACCGCATTAGCGAATGCAATTACTGCAAAAACAGGATTAATTACATATTCAGGACTTCATTTTTCAACATGGGGAATGAAAAAAGAATTTGAATATAATCTTGAATATTTCAGAAAATGCTTACTTGAAGAAGATGAATTTGAAGTAAAACCTTCTAAAACTTGGTCTGATGATCCTTGGTATAAAGACCAAGATAATAGAAAACCAATAGAAAACGAAGGTTTTATTATTTTGAATAAAGGAGAAGCTAAAGGAACAATTTTTGGTGGAAACCTTTGCACTTTTAATTTACTTCAAGGAACTGAATTTATGCCAGATATTTCTAATTCAATTCTATTTCTTGAAGATGATGATTTTGCAGGAGAACATTTTGATATTGAATTTGATAGGAATCTACAATCTCTAATTCATCAACCAAACTTTGAAAAAGTCAAAGGAATTGTCATTGGAAGATTTCAAGAAGGCTCAAAAATGAATCTTGAAAAGCTGAAATACATAATTGAAACAAAAGAAGAATTAAAGAATCTTCCAATTATTGCAAATGTAGATTTTGGACATACAAATCCTTTGATTACATTTCCAATTGGTGGAACAGCAAAGTTAAAAGTTGATGATAAAGTTGAATTAATTATTATTGAACATTAATTGAAGGGGGCTTTTATTTTATTGACTCCCTTCGGTCGAAATTTTATATATGTTCTTAAATGTAAAACTCTGAAATTTTCCTTCGGAACGTTGCACTAAATTTCAGCCCTTCGGAGAATATAACAAGGGATATGAGGTTACGAAGTCTTGCAGACTTCTCCACCCAAATTGCTCCCTTCGGTCACAACTTCTCATATCCTTAAACGTTATATGAAATACATGTTTTTCTTTTTTGAGCTGTCGCCCTAACTTTTTAAAAATTTAATTTTGTTTTTTAAGTAAAATTATTTTAAAATATTAACAATTAACCAAAAACTATGAAAAAATTATTTATCTACACTTTGTTTTTATTCATCTTCGCGATTACATTTGCATCAACGGCATCAGCTGATGTGATTCCACCAAATTCACACTCGCTTAATAGGTGTGTTAAGGTTGTAAATCTTAATGAATTTCCAAATGTGACTTTAATCGGTTATTACACAGGACCAATGGTAGACAATTATGAAACATATGAAATAAAAAATAATGAGTGCTTAACCAAAGGATATAAATTTAACACGCTAAGCATCTATTGGAATAAGAAAGACAAAACAAATACTATCGAACCTGAAAAGATATTACTAAAAGATATTGAATCTTATGGCGGTTATATTGATGAAAACAACCCCTTAGTTAAAGAAGTTATTGAATATTCCATAGCCGGATTCAATGGTGATAAGTTAGTTTTATATAAATCTAAACAGAGTTCGGAATATAATGATGGCACGCCTCCGAAAGTTGAGACTTTTGCAAGTCCATTACAAAACACACAGCCAAAAAATCAAGATCAACAAAAAAAAGAAGTTAAGCCCACACCAACTTCAGATCCAAACATTGATGAAACTAACAACCAAACAAATATTGCTCCTTCACCTGAACCCCTGCCCAAACCAGTAAAAAGGAGTTTTTGGCAATCAATAATTTGTTTTTTCAAGGGTTTATTTGGTAAAAGTTGTTAATAATTTCGTTATGCTTTATGAACAAAAATTTTTATTTTCATTGCTATTGACGCTAGTCGTTGAAATTCCTATTGTTGTTTTACTGGTGAAATCTTTATACAAGCAAAAGGAAATAAGAATTTCTAAGATTATTTTTGTTGGATTTGTTGCTTCTGCTTTGACATTGCCATATTTTTGGTTTATTTTACCAGCTTATATTACAGATAGGCTTTTATTTATGCTTTATGGTGAAATAATAATTGTCTGTATAGAAATGGTGATTTACAACCAACTGCTTAAATTAAAATTAACAAGATCTTTTGCTGTTTCTTTAATAACAAATAGTATGTCTATACTTGCAGGACTAATATTTTTTTAGAACAAAAAACAAAATTAAATTTTTAAAGAGTAATTTTGAATAATCAAAATTAAAGAAAAACATGTACATCATATAACAGCGTATATCTGGTTACGGCTCTTGCAGAGCCTTCACCCATATTGCTCTCTACGGTCGCAACATCAGATATACTGAAACGTTATCCGACATGTATTTCTATTAAATTATTTTCTTGATTCGCTTTTAAATTCAAGGGGGCAAAACAGGATTTTACATTATTGTTAGGGGTATATTATAGTTTTCTCCGCTTCGCTCCGAAAACGGATTTATTTATCTGTTTTTTTAGAGTATAATTAACTTAAAATAAAAATATTTTCTTTATGCAAAAACCATATTACGAAAAACCAGGATTTAAACTATACAATTCAAGTTGCTTGGACATTTTGAACGCACTTCCAGAAAATTCAGTTGATATGGTTTTCGCAGATCCTCCCTATCTCCTTTCAAATGGTGGCTTTTCCGTCCACGCAGGAAAACGGGTTAGCGTAAACAAAGGCGAATGGGATAAAAGTAATGGATTAAAAAAAGATTTTGAGTTTCACCTCGAATGGATAAATGCAGTAAAACGCGTACTAAAACCAAGCGGAACGCTTTGGATTAGCGGAACATATCACTCAATTTATCAGTGTGGTTTCGCGCTACAAGTAGCTGGGTTTCATGTTCTTAACGATATTGCATGGTTTAAACCAAATGCATCTCCAAACTTGAGTTGCCGTTTTTTTACTGCAAGTCATGAAACGCTCGTTTGGGCACGAAAAGATAAAAAAGCGAAACACATTTTTAACTATGACTTGATGAAGAATGGTACATGGCCAGAAGACGCACTTAAAAAGCCAGGACTTCAAATGCGTTCGGTTTGGTCTATGGGAACGCCAAAGCCATTAGAAAAAAAGTTCGGAAAACATCCTACTCAAAAACCAGAAGATTTATTAAAAAGAATTGTGCTTGCTAGCACAAACAAGGGCGATCTAATTATCGATCCTTTCACTGGCAGTTCCACGACTGGAATCGCTGCACATCTATTTGGGAGAAAGTTTATCGGCATCGATCTTGATAAAAAATATCTCGACTTATCTATTAAGAGGTTCGAAGAGTTAGAAAAGAATTTAAATAACAAACATAATAAAAAACAATCATGAAAAATCTAGCTTTTTATAGTGATGTTTTGAAGTGTAAAAATGACGATGAGGTTTTTGATTCTTTCGTATCAAACCTTAAACCAAGCAATATGCTTTGGTCTTATTTTGTAAACTGGGAGAAAGTATTGAAGAATACAAAACAAATCGAACTCGCACTAAACAACCTTAACTATTTGATCGGAAAGGATGATTTTGACAAAGAATTTAAGTTTTTACTTAAAGAAAACCCAAATCTTGCAAAAGTCATCCCTGCCCTAGTAGTTCGCGATGGTTCAAATGCCCAAAAATTCAAAATCTTGGTTGATTATAAAAACAAAAAACTCGTTTACGAAGATTATGATTTTACAAAAACCAATTTATCAGATGATGACATTGGTAAATACCTTATTTTTGTAAAAGAAACTGGCCTAAAGGATTTGATTGTTAACAAAAAAATCAAGAATCTTGTCGATTATATGATTGGAGTTGAGGCAGGATTGGATAGTAATGGAAGAAAAAATCGCGGTGGGCATGCCATGGAAGATATAGTAGAAGCTTTTATCGTTGATTTGTGCAACAAGAAAAAGTTTAAATATCTAAAAGAAGCAAACGCAGAAAAAATCAAACGAGAGCTTGGCTATGATGTTCCAGTTGATAAGTCCTCAAGAAGATATGATTTTGTTATAGATAACGGAAAAGAACTAATTATTTTTGAAACAAACTTTTATGGTGGTGGCGGATCAAAACTAAAATCTACAGCCGGAGAATATAGAGATCTATACAATGTTCTATCTGGTAAATATAAGTTTGTTTGGATTACTGACGGAATAGGTTGGAAAACAACCACAAAGCCACTCAGAGAGACCTTTAACCACAATGACCATGTATTCAACCTAACAATGCTTGAAAAAGGGATTTTGGAAGAAATAATTTAAACATACGCGATGAGCAAATACTCGCCACACATATATGAACCAGACAAGAGTATTGAAGTTTTTAAGAAAACAGAATATTTTTTGGAAAAAAACAAGAATTTAAAGAACAAAGTCGAAGAATTAGGTTGGGTTTATTATAATATAGGCAAAACAATACCACAAACAACAGAAAACTTCTGGTCAGGGCACTTCTTCCCTTTTATGGAATCATGGGACGAGTTGCAAATATCCTTTAACCTTGCAATGTTCGGTTTGTATAAACAAGCATATGTTTCTTTGCGAAGCGCTCTCGAGTTAGGTCTTTTGTCTATTTACTATAACATCAACGATGATGGACACAACACTGTTAAATCTTGGCTAAAATCAAAAGACACATGGGAAGCAAACACACCGCGCATAAATACTATTTGGAACATATTAGAATCCAACAACAATATTTCCAATTTTAATAAAGAATTTGATTTTCGCGCACGCTTTGATAAATTAAGTTTTTTGCATAATTATGTCCACACAAAAGGAGTTAAATACTCGAATAAATTAGGTAAACTAAAATCAAATTATCAAACATTCGAAAGTCAGGTATTTACTGAGTGGCTACAAACATACGAGGAAATAGTTGTTATTATTTTAACATTACACTTATTAAAATACCCTATTGGCATCATTGAATATGAATGGG
>CAZFAN010000012.1:0-11243 GCA_964516525.1 uncultured Candidatus Saccharibacteria bacterium
AGCATGTATAAAGCACGGTAAATTATTACGTTTTGGACAGGGGTTCGACTCCCCTTAGCTCCACCATATTGCTTTTTAAGTTATCAATATGTTGCATTAACAGGAATGGAAGCGATAATTTAGGTGTTCCAAATCCGGTTTTTACAGAGTAGATCGGATTCTCGGTGAATATCATATCGTGCAACATGATTTTAGTCTGCTTATCAGAGTTAATCCACGTTTTTGCTGGTGTTCCAAGCAGTCTAAAAGCAAGATAGAGTGCCTCGTTTATATCGGGCTCTTTTTTGTTTGATTTTGAATTTGCAAGATTAAGCAGATTTATCTTTTTATCTATTTCTTCGATTTTTTGTTCATAACGGGATCTGATTGATTCTGATTTTGTTTTTGGAATAAGATCTATATAATCATCGATTTGTTTCTCCAACTCTTTTTTCTCTAATTCCTGCTGTAGCTTAGCAGAACCCAACTGCTTGATTTTCTTGTCCCAAATCTTTTTAGCAATCATCTTTCCCATATCCAATACTTCTTTTCTAACTTTGATTTTCTCTAATAATTGAATATAATCAGCTTCCAGTTTTTCTACTCGGATATTTTTAGGATTAGCACTACACTTTTTATTGTTGCAAGTATAATGAGAATAATATCTGTTTTTACCGCGCGAAGAGCTGCCAGTCATCTTTTTACCGCAAACAGCGCAAGTAATAATGCGTCTTAAGGGAAACTCGACATTATCCGTCTCCCTCGGTTTTCTTTCGGGCTTACGTAATTTATATTGAATTTTATCGAAGGTTGCTTCGCTTATAATTGCTTTGTGCTGTCCTTGTCTTCTTGTTATATCCCATTTGGGATATTCAATAAGTCCTGCGTATAAGGGATTAGATAAAAGCTCTTTTGCGTGCTGATAGGTTGTTCTTGTTGTACCGCAAACTTGAGAAAAATTATTATCTCTCAAAAATTTAAGAAAATCGGTTTGTGTTAAGAGTCTATTTTCAGCAAAATCGTTTAAACCCACACTTAATATATCCATTACCGGTTCGATTGGAGTTAATAATTTTCCATGTGTTTTATCCTTTTTGAATACATAGCCCGAAGGAGCTCCGAAACACCAATATCCTCTCTCCATTCTTGCCTTCATTTTTTGACAAACCTGTCTGCGATTTTGTTTTCTTTCAAGTTCATTTTGAGCAGCAAATATAGTTTCAACAAATTCTCCCTCAGCACTATCATCAAAGTTATAATTTAAACAAGCTAATTTTGCTTCTCGGCATTTTAACTCGGTTTTCAATCTTATATGTACTTCAACATCTCTGGCAAATCTTTTAAGATCGTCGAAAATTACAACATATTTTGTCTGCCATCTTTTATCTAAGTATCTAAATAATGATTTCATTGCAGGACGATCGAAAAGCCCACCCGATATTCCTTGCTCTTTAAAGACATGCTCTACTTTTAAACCGAGTGTATCAGCAAAGGTTCTACATCTATGTTCTTGACTATCTAATCCGTGCCCTTCTCTAACTTGCCTTTCGGAGGAAACACGACAATAGATAATCGCCTTTTTGTATTCTTCCCCAAGTGTATTCATTTGAAATTATCCAAGTATGAATTAATTGTTTTATCAATTATTCCTATCATGTAATTTCTAATCAGCCCGACTTTTTTCTTATCGAGATTAAATTTATCTGTAAAACGTTTGCACTCTTCAATAGAAACAACCTCATCAGCAACATTGCCGGCTATATTAAAATAGTTATCGGTTTGAGTGTTTTTTAATTGTGTATTGAGTCCCATATACCCTCCTTTTAACTATCCTTATAGTTATAGTATATATCCACATAGTGATAGTGTCAAGAGGATAAGTATAAGATATAAATTACGGATTTCCGGTTAAAAAAATTCTTGGATTTACAGGTATGCCGAATACCCTGATTTCGAAATGCAAATGAGGACCGCTTGACCAACCGGTATTGCCCCTTAAGCCCAAAACCGTACCGACTTCAACTTCCTGTCCTTCTTGTACGGCAATACTATCAAAGTGACCATATAACGAACTGACATGGTGTCCGTGATCTACAATAACGTGTTTTCCGTAACCATAAGAAGTCTCTCCTGCATAAGTAACAGTTCCTGCCATAAATGCCCCGACAGGGTCTCCAACTGCATGATTGGGGCTGGCGATATCTATTCCTGTATGAAATAGCTGAATTGGTAAATGCGGCACGCCAAACTCCAAACTTACCGGTCCGCCAACAGGCCACATCGAAGTCTGATCTACGTAATCAACTACCTCGCCTGTAGCAGGGTCATGTATTTCCACCTGAGAAGTTTGAGTATTTCCGCTTGCCAAAACATCTGAAACCAAATCAATTCCGTTTTGAGTCAGAATAATTACTGCTACAACAGGCAATAGACAGATTACAACAATCGTCCAAAAAATATATTTTAGTTCGTGCCGCATTGAAAAAACGGCAACAATAATTTTAACTGCTTGAGGACTCATTTTTATTATAAATTTCTGTAGGGTCTGTAGTTATTAATGGGTGTTCATCTTCTGAAGCAGTAACTTTAACTGCAACATGGTGCTGGTCGGCAATAATAAGCGCTTCACCACGCTCACAAGTTAAAAGAAATCTCTGCTCATACTCGCTTAAGTGAAATTCCGAAGAAACCCCCTTAATAGTAGTCGTATCCTGTCGCATTAGTATTCTCAAAGCACTTTGCGAAGCAATAGCCCGTCCATAGGCATTATCCAGAAAATCATTCGCTTGCTGTGAAATAATAGATACACCTAAATAATATTTTCTGGCACGTCTGACAAGACCGGAAATAAATCTTGCGCTTTCCTCGTGCTGGAGAAGTAACCACGCTTCATCTATTACCAATATTCTCTTGCATGGTTCACTTTTAACCTGATTTTGAACATATTGAGCAATTACTAAATGCATAATCTGTCTTAGGGATTCCGGCAGATCTTTTGTATCAAAAACTACAAGCCGGTTATTTAATTTAATATTAGTTTGTTCATTGAAAACTTCTGACAAAGATCCTGTAACGTATTTTTCCAAACGCCTGCATAACTTATCTTGCTTTAAGGATTTTAATATTTTGAAAAAGTTAGAAAACAGCGGATATTTTTTATTCTTGTTTTTCTGTTTTTTTCTTGGATACCAACCAGTTTTTTTATAAGTTAGAAGTATTGCTTTATCAACGGTAGATTTTTCTTCCGAAGATAAACCGTCTGCCATTAAGGAAATAATCTCTGTTAGAGATTGCACATGATCGGTAAAGTTAATTCTTTTTGAAAAAACGTTTACGGAAAGATCAAACGGATTTATTTTCTCCCTCGAGTTATTAGACAATTTAATATATGTTCCCTTAACAGAGTCGGCAAGTTGTCGGTATTCTCTTTCGGGATCTATAACAATTACTTTTGTGCCTTGTGTTAAATGCCTTAAAATCTCAACTTTAGCAGTATAACTTTTCCCGGCTCCGGACTGAGCAAATAAAATACTGTTCGCATTAGGCAGTTTGAATCTATCTAAAATTACAAGCGAGCTATTGGAACGGTTAATTCCATATAAGATTCCTGATTCTTGCACAAGCTCCGATGACACAAAAGGAAATGACAGAGCGGCTGAGGAACTATCTAAATTTCTTTTTTGAGCCAATAAATTGTCTCCTCTTGGCAAAACTGATTGTAATGCTTCGATCTGTTGGAAAACTGCGGTTTTAGTATAAAATAATCTGGTTGCCAATACTGTTTCAAGAAGTTTAACTTTTCTATCAAGTTCAGATAGAGAATAAGCAGATAAAGTAATGTAAATTGAAATCTGAAATAAGTTTTCCTGACCCCGTTGTATCTTATCTCTAAGTTTTGTTGCCGATTCTAAAGGATCAAGAATCTCGGCATCAATAATTTTTCCTGATCTTTCCATGGCTCTTTTAGTTGAAGTCAACTCGGTAATTTTTCTATTTAATTTCGGGAGGGCGAAACTGGCATCAATCGGCTCTATGTGATATGAAATATCAGCATTATGATTAAAATTGATTAAATTATTAAGCCAACCACTGGACGCAGTGTATGGATAGCCGGATATAAAAAGGGTCTTTACGTGTCTGCCATCAATAACCAAGTGGTCGGGTCTTTCTTCCATACCTGAATAAGTAATAAAATCTAATTGATCTTGTTGCCCGTAATGAAAAGATAATTCTTTAAGCTTTTCATTAAAATCTTTCTTTTTGGGTTTTGATTTGCGTTTTATTTTAAATAATTGATTGATCATCTGTTTGCCTTACTATTGCTTCGGCGAGCGGTTGGAGCTTGGCTTTTTCAGGACAATAAAAACTATAGAATAAATCAAGAATCTCAAGGCTATTTAATGCTTTGGCGCTCATACCGAATTTTTCTAAATTTTTAATAATAATTTCCTGCTCCAACAATAATTGCTCTTTGGCAATATAAAAATCGGTTACGTTTTTATTTTCATAGGGAACGACCAAATAAAATTTTCTGGTTAATATTTTATTTCCCGATACTAATTTGCGAATAAAATTACTGTAATTTTCCAATTGTTTTTTGTATATCATCTTTGTTTCACCAGCTCTTGAGGAATGCAGATCCTCCAAATACTTGTCGATGTCCAGCTCTCTAGTTCTGACTAATATTTGAAGTGGTCGGGTTAAACTATTTAAAAATGATTGAAACGTATCGATAATTACATCTTGTTCAGCTTCACTTTGCAGTTCGAAGTTAAGCGATGAGGTAGCGAGTACGGATCTATATCGACTGCCTGGAAGTACGATTATCCCGTCTTTAACTTCTTTGATATCTATCTGCGTTCTAGCTGAGCCGTTAGCGTTTTGTCGATTCAAACGAAACATCGATACCTCCTTTCTTGGTAGGTTTAAATGATATTGATACTTTAGGATTTACAAGAATTTGATCAACCTTGTTCTGCGAATGATATGTAATATCTTTTTTAATTTCTTTATTTAATATTTCCTCTGATTTTCGTGTTTTTATACTCTTTTTTAATTTCGGCAGTTTCTTACGAAAAGTTGAATCATTCTTGGTAAAAATATATCTTTTCGGTCGTGAATTATATCGCAAGATAATTACTAACCAGTCGGCTATTATTTTATCTTTGTATCTTATTGCCAAACCTCCGAAAAACGCTAGTTGCATGAGAATAAGTATTAGCTTTCCGACAGTAAAATTCGTCTTTGGCGGTATAAGAATATAAATTGCAGTACCGACTAAAAGAGCGATTATTAAAATAACTATTTGAGGAAATGTAAAATTACCTGCAATCTTATCTTCAACCGTTGTAACTTGAGCCGGAACTACCGTTGTTTTCATGCCGACCTCCCAGAAGAACTGCCAGATGATCCGGACGAGCCTGATGAACCGACAACATTTATAAGTTGTGTAACTACTTTTTTAGCCGAACCGGTTGCCTGATTTGAAATTGCCAGTTGCACTCCAGTTGCTGTACTTTTAAGCATTATTGAAAGCATAGCAACCCCAATTAGAACCGATATTATCGGGTTTGCATTTCCTGCTTGATTGGGAATAGTAAAGAATGCTGAAGCAAGCTGTATTATCACCACATGCACAAACAGTATGAAGATATTTACCAAATAAATATTTAGACAGTTTTCTGCAAAATCGGTCATTCTCGGAACAAGCCATAGTAAACTGACAAGCGGTGAAACCACAGCTCCGAAAGCTAAAATCATCAGGCGGCTAATATAAAACAAAAGTAAAACTACAGAAAGAACTACGAAAATAATCATAAATATAAGCGTAATTATCGAAGTTGAACCGCTTAACATCGAAGCAGGGTCAAAAGCATTCAATATCCACGCTTCACCGATTCCACCTGTCGCATTTAATACAGCGTTGACCATTACTTGGCAAAGTTGCACCACCCAGTCAATTAAAAAGATCGATGTATTGGCAATAACAAAAGCGATTGCGATTCTTGGTAGTATTTCTTTTAGTGTTAATTCTTCAAAACCGAATGTTGAAGTACTCATAACTTTAAATCCCAATAGGGCAATCACTAAGGCAAACAAAGAATCTGTAATGCCAACGATTACCAGCCAAAAATTAAAAATTACAGAATTACTCGCCAATGAAGGAGTAGTTGTTAAAAACCAAGTAACCCCGTCTATTATCGGTTTTGTTGCAGATTGAATGATATTTTTCAGAAACCCAGATATTGCATCTAGCAATACTTGAGTCAAAGAACCGTCATTTTGCTGGGGCTCGATCGGGGATAAATTAATAGCGGCTTCGATGCCGCTAGAATTTGGTTGAGTCATTGCGTTAGACAGAAGCGATGACAGCATACTTGCTGCCAACACTATCACTAACCCAATAATCGCTCCTTTGATTGTCTTTTTAGCTTCAAATAGAGTTGCCGGATTTCCGCTTGATGTGATATATAAATATGCTCCGCGGATTAAAAAGAATACGCAAGCCAAAGAAGCCAAAACTATTAAAATAGTCAATGTATCGCTGGTATAGTGAGCTACATCATCATTTGACAGAGCAAAACAGACAGAGGGAGTTAAGACAACTATTCCAGCAAACAATAGTTTGTGAAGTAGTTTTCTTAACATGATTAACCTCCGAATGCGGTATTGGCCAGTTGCGAAACTACATTTGTCAAAACAAATGCGGCAATTGCAACAGCCAAGCCGATTCCTGAATAAATGATCGTCTTTTTTGCCTTTTCCAAATGCTCGGGATTACCCGAACTTGTGATGTAATTTATACCTCCCATAACAAAAAAACCGGCTGCAAGGAGCCCGGCTAACGTTACCAATACTTGGATTACATTTTTCCCAAAATTTTCAATTTGAGAAATGTCAGGACCAGCGGCTAAAGCCGGTGCTACTGACAAAATTAATACTAGAACCACACCTCCCATAACATTCAGGAGGATACGAAAACGACGCATATGCCATCCTTTCTCCCTCCTATTGTTAGGTTGATAAACTATTAAAATGTTTTCATTTTCTTTTTAGCACAACAATAATATTCTTGTCAAATTTTATAGGTTAAAATTTGTAATCTGTAAATATTCATGATACGTTCGTATCATAAGCTTGTATTTTACAAGCAGAGTATTTTGTGTTAATTCATAGATATAACAAGGAGGGTTATTTTGGCGGATAAATTATGCAACTATTTACGGAAAATAATTTAAGCTCGCTGAACCTCTCGACCCGACTTGTTAATCTATACCACAGTATTTCATTTGGAAACTTGCTGATGTACTTACTAATATCGGCAATTTGTTTATTTGCCTTATTTATCACAATTAAACTACTTTTTACTCTAATTAGAATTATACATGACGAACGCGAGACGTTTGTCTTTTTTGAAATTACCCCTCCTAAACATACAGAAATAGCATCGGTATCGACCTCTCAGTTATTTACTCTTATTTGTGATTTATTAAAACAAAACGGCTGGATAGATAAGATATTTGTCCGACAGCATTCTTCAAGCTTTGAAGTCGTATCGACTAAAAACGGCGGGATCAAATATATTTTAAGAGTTCCCAAATCAATTTCCGATTCAGTAGAAAAGAGTCTGCGATCATACGCAAACGGAATTAAATTAAAGAGAATAGAAGATTATATTCAAAAAGATTCGATTAAAAATAAAAGCTATAAAGTATTGGAATTTAAATTGGGAGAGCATTTTACACTTCCAATTAACGAACAAGTCGATTTAACGAAACACGATCCTTTGGCATATATAACCGGCAATATGACAAAACTAAAGCAAGATGAGATAACAGCCATGCAGGTTATTATAAGGCCTGTAAATAAAATCGACCGATTGTTTACCAGAAAAGAAATTTACTCCATTAAAAGACAAATAAATCTAAACTCGTATTTTCACAAAACCAAATTACAAAAATTTGCAGACTGGTTTTTACATGTAATTGAATTTATCGTCAGAACAATCATGATACCACTATATTTTATTTCCGAGTTTCTAACCGGAATTCAAAATCCGGAGCTTAAATCTGCAGTAGGCTTAGATAAACCAACATCTTACGATAAAGAAAACGCCAAGTTTATTAAAGGCAAATTAGATAGACCCATTTATGAAACAACTGTCAGAGTGCTTTTAGTTTCGGATAAAGCGAGTATTTACCCGAGAATTAAGGGGTTATGCGCTACTTTTTCCAGTTTTACTCATCAATCAGGACAGGCAATTATTTTAAAACCCGTTTTGCCGTTATCTATTGTAAACAAGTGGAATTTATATAAATTTGCAAACAGGCTGGGTGGACAGCCTGTTTTTCTATCATCGGCAGAAATTGCGTCATTGTGCCACTTTCCGCATTCTAAAAATTCTCAAGCCGAAGACCTTTTGCGCGTAAAAAGCAAGGATCTTCCAGCACCGCTGGCATTAAAAAATAATCAGAATTTAGATACGGTTTTCGGAAAAAGCACTTATGCAAATGATGCAGTTAACATTGGACTTACCAATGATGATAGATCGCGCCATGTATATCTACTTGGTCAAACTGGTTCGGGTAAATCAACTGTGATGTATCATATGGCAAGTGATGATATTAAAAAAGGCAGGGGGCTAGCGGTAATCGATCCGCATGGAGATTTAGCAGAAGGACTACTTGATAATGTTCCAGATTCAAGAATAAACGATCTGGTATATTTTAATCCGTTTGATATTAAATATCCGATGGGCATAAACCTATTAGAATTAAACCCCGAATTAGAGGGAGATGAGCTGGAATTGGAAAAAGAGCTTGTTTGTGAAAGCACAGTATCAATCTTTAGACGGGTATTTTTTAAAGACGAAAGCACAGACGCGCATAGAATAGAATATATTTTAAGAAATGCGATTCATACGGCCTTTACGGTTCCCGAACATACTATCTTTACCGTTTACGATTTATTAAATAACAAGAATTTTAGAAGAAGCGCGATAAAAAATTTAGAAGATGAAAACTTAATTAACTTTTGGAAAAACGAGTTTGGAAAAGCGGGAGATTACCAGCATGTAAAAATGGTTGGCGGAGTTACTGCAAAAATAGGACGCTTTCTATTCTCCCCGGTTGCTAAAAGGATATTAGAACAACCAAAGTCTACGATCAATTTTGAAGATATTTTAAATAACAGTAAAATCCTAATCTGTAATCTTGCAGAAGGAAAACTTGGTGATGATACATCGCAACTATTGGGCGCGACAATAATTGCAAAAATACATCAAGCCGCCACCAGACGGGCAAGAATGAAAACCGAAAGTAGAACTCCCTTTTATTTATTTGTCGATGAATTTCAAAATTTTGCCACCAGCTCTTTTAATAAATTATTATCTGGCGGTAGAAAATTTGGTCTTCACATTACTATTGCCCAACAATCAACTGCCCAACAAGACGATAAAAACTTGGTTAATGTAATATTGGCAAATACCGGAACAGTGATTTGTTTTAGAACTGCCAGTCCGATTGACGAAGGATTAATGCTTTCTCAGTTTGCACCTGCTGTAGAAAAAGGAGATATCGGAAACTTGCCGAGATTTCATTATTACATGCGACTTGCTGCCACTGAACCGCAGGATGCATTTTCGGGAATTACCCTGCCGATATTAACCATAAGAAGACCACAAAAAATTAAAAAACTAATTGATGCATCAAGAAGAAACTATGCCAACGAATACAGGAAAAAGAAAAAAGAAAATCAGATTATTAAGAGCGAAAGCAAAATAATAAAAGCAAAGAAAACAAGCGCGAAAAGCCTTGACTCTATTGCCTAAAAAAGTGTCAGACGAATGACACATATTTAATCAAATTTTAACCTTATATATATTTAAAACAACTCCCCTTACTTTATATATATAAATAGTGACAAACTATGAAAAATACTAACAAACAACTAAGTAAAAAACTCTCCGAAATCATCACCCTTATTTATCGGTTTCGTTTTTTATCAAGAGATCAAATACAAACAATATTACAGCATAAATACCATAGTAGAGTATTAAGCTGGTTAAATAAATTAACAAAGGAAAAATATTTAGTTAAATTCTATGATAAGTCGTTTACAACAACCGCTTCGGTTTATTGTTTGGGTAATAATGGAAGAAAGTATTTAAAAGAAATTAAAAACGTAAATCTTAAACCTCTAAGTAGAGTTTGGAAAGAAAAGAAGTATTCCAAAGAGTTTCAAGAACATTGCCAATTACTAGCAGATATTTATATTTCACTGAAGGACCAGTACAAAGACAAGCTTAAGTTTCACACCAAAACCGACTTATACGGCATTGAAAATCTTATTCAATCTTTACCCGACGCTTATTTTATTATTAATGACAAAAGATTCTTTTTAGATATATTCGATGACATACGCCCCGTATTTATGCGTAAGCGTATCAAAGAGTACCTAGAGTATTATAACTCGGACCAATGGCACGACAACACAGATAAGCCCTTTCCATACATCATTTTAATTTGCCCTAATAGGCGTATTCAAAACCATCTGAAATTTTTTATACAAAATAAACTTAATGGCGACGATGAACCCGTTTTTTATCTGACAAATAAAGATGAATTCAAGGAGGGTTTTCAGATAAAAAATCTATATGAAGTCGATCCTGATGAATAATGAAAGGTAAAAATATGCAACAAGATAACGAACCAACACCAGAAAGTATTAAACATTTACAAGCAAAATGTTACAAAGATTTTAAAGTAAAAATATCAAAGCAAGATGCAGTAACAATTTTAAAAAATGCCATGGAAGCGAAAGAATCTGAAAATTTAATGGATACTGCGCTTAATTCCAGTTTAAATCTTTCAAAAAATGAAATTGCAGACTTTCGTAAAGTATATGAAAAAGATTACGACAGCAGTAAAAAGTACTCTGATTTTGAAATGAATGAACTTGCTAGAAAAATATCTATTATTGCAGTCCTACAAACTCAAAGAAAAACCGGCAGAAAAATACTAGCCACTATAATCAAATATTTAAAAGTAAAAACTACCAAACAGGACAAGCTGAAACTAAAAAAATTATTCGAACTTGCTTTTAGTATTAATTTAACCGAATCTCAAATACAATATTATATAAAACTTTCCTATTGGTTTACATGGTACGAAAAAGGATTAGATTATAATTTATCTAAAGCACTAGATAATCTTTTAATTCATTATGATAAGAAAAAACGAGGTAAAAAGGATCACTTAAGCCCG
>CAZFAN010000013.1:0-11216 GCA_964516525.1 uncultured Candidatus Saccharibacteria bacterium
CTTCGGAATCTAAATTATGATCTTCTTCGACTGGTCTTGGACAAATAGCAGATAATTTTCCTCTTGTTATTGAGTCTTCCGTTGCAAATAATATTACATCAAACCCTCGCGCCACCAAACCTTCAGCAATATTGCTAGCTACTTGTTCCCATGGTCCATATTTTTTTGGAGGTGTGCGCCAACTAATTGGAGAGATAACTGCAATACGTATTTTTTTCATATATTTTATTATTTCTTAATTGTTTTTATTATTTTTAAATACGAAAGAAGATAAACAAGAACTGATTCTGCACCTTCATTGAGATTTACACCTTCTTTGGTAATTCCATCATAACAACCGCCTGTTGCATAATCATAAAGATTCATTTTATTTATATTGTTGCCATAAAACCAGTTGAACCATTCGTAAGCAATATCAATATACTTTTGATCTTTTGTATTGTCATATAAAGCAACTGCACACATTACCATGTCTGCGGCATCGATTGCCTGCTGATCATAAAGTGCTTTTTTTGCGTTTTTCAAATACCAACCATCTTGTCCAATAGGCGCAGGGATATTTTTATATCGACATTCTTTATTTAGAAATGTAAAACTTTGTATTGCAATATCTAAATATTTTTTATTTTTAACTGTTTTATAAGCACGAGCAAGAGCATAAGGCAAAATAGCATTAGCAAAAAATAATCCGTCCTCAAACCATTCCCAGTTACGTACGTGATTTTCTTCAAATTCTTTGACAATTTGATCTGCTATTTCTTTTACTTTATTTTTCTCATTTAAATGTCCCAAACCAAGTAGTAAATACGCTTTTGCTCGCAAATAATGCAATCTAACACTTTTATCCAATTGTGAGTAAAAAATCTTTTTTGCCTTACGTGATAAAGTTGGTAAAATTTTACTATTTCCTGCAACGTATCCTAACGCCCACATGGTTCTACCATAAGAGTCTTCTGAGCCTTCTTCATCAATAAAATTACCTTCCTGATCCATAAAATTATGAAAAAATTTACCTTGTTGCGCAGCATTTTCAATAAACTTTAAGTATATTTTAATAAGTCCTTTGTATTGCTTCACATGATCAAACAATAAACAGTATTTCCATATTGCGATGAGTGCTCTGGCTTGATCGTCTATACTATATCCGAAACGTAAATCAGGCACATCAAGCTTGGCATGCTGGACCATACCAAGTTCTGTTGTCATATTTTGAATATAACGTAATGTTGGCAAAATTTTTTGATTGACAATTTGATTTTCATATCTTTCTTCTGGTTTTCTGTGAGCTTCAATCTCAAAAACACGCAAATGCTCCAAGCACGTTCTTGGAAAAATCATATTTCTTGCATAAGAATAAGCGTTAAACTTTATTTTTTCCATTTTGGTTGGACTGTCCAGTAAAGAACGAATAGATTTTTCTAAAGATTGTGAATCTTTTTTCTTAACTAAAATTCCTCTTCCACCTGCCAAAACTTCTTTAGCGTATTGCGTTGGAGAAGAAACTATAACATTATCACAACAAAGTGCATAGGCTATTGTCCCAGATACAGCTTGATAAAGATCAAGCTGAGGAGCAAGGTAAATGTCAGTAGCCATTAAATAATCCACTAATTCATTATAATTTAGATATTTATTAATAAATTTTATATTTTTTTGCATCCTGTATTTACTAACTAATTTCTCCAAACTTTTTCTATAAGCTTCGCCATCTCTTTTTTG
The DNA here is from genome assembly GCA_964516525.1 of uncultured Candidatus Saccharibacteria bacterium. GTDB lineage: Bacteria > Patescibacteriota > UBA1384 > JAMDBS01 > CAYSHH01 > CAZFAN01. The sequence continues at coordinate 1,720 of CAZFAN010000013.1, forward strand.
TATATCCGGATGAGTAATGCCGATAATTAAATACAATACGTCCGGATATTGTTTAACAATATTTTTTAATGCTTCTATTGCGTATTCAATCCCTTTGCCTGGATTGATAAGACCGAATGTCGATAAAATTATTTTATTTTTGTAACCAAAACCTTGTTTTGCTAATTCTTTATTCTCGGGTCTAACATTGGGACCACCGTGCGGAATAACATAAATTTTTTTATTTTTTACTTTGAAATAGTCTACTAAAATCTTTTTCGATTGTTCAGTCATTACAATTATAGCTTGTGATTTTTCGATAATTCTTTTTGTTAACTCATATCGATGACGAGAATGCAAAGTAAGCACTGAATGCATAGTCGTAACAACAGGTTTTTTGACTTTTTCTAAAAAATTCAAAATGTATTTTCCATCGTCGCCACCGTACAAACCATATTCATGTTGTAAGCTTACTATCTCAATATTACTTTTATTTATTTTTTCCGCCGCTTGAATATAACTTTTTTGTTCAAATTTATTTATTTTAAACATTACACGGTCGTTGTACTTATTCTTGTCTTTATCGACAGCGATGATTTTTATTTTGTTGCGCAAATAAAAGTCTTCCATAATATCGGATATGGTCTTTGTATAAGTAGCGATACCACATTCTGTTGGTGGATAGGTTGAGACTATTGCTAATTTTATTTTAGTTTTTTCATTCATATATTTTTTATTTCTTTGTGTAAATAAGCGAATAGCTCGTCTTTAGAAATAGTAGCCAAGCATATACAACTATCAGACGCTCCATAATAAATAAAAAACTTATTGTTTTTTTCTATAACTCCATTTGTAAAAACTACATCAGAAATTTTTCTGCCAATAGACATTTCAAAACCATTTTTTTCATATTCTCTATATGGTTCAAAAATTGGTTCTTTACTCCTAAAAACTATTTTTGAAGGGTTAGCTAAATCATAAATCATGACACCAAGTCTGTATGTTGATTTATCGTCAACGCCATGATAGAAAGTCAACCAACCAAATTCTGTTTTAATTGGAGGATTACCTACACCAATTTTAATTTTATCCCATGTTCTGCCTGGTTTAGCAATAATCTTTTGATCATACCAATTTATCAGGTCTTCTGAATAAGAGATCCATATATCAGGATGTATCCTGTGAAGCATACAATATTGTCCATTAATTTTTTCTGGGAACAAAGCTGCATTCTTACTATCAACTCCATGTAAAATTACGCCATGTCTTGTAAATTGATTGAAATCTTTAGTTGAAAGCAAGGAAACACGCACTCGCCAAGGTAGCATGGATGTAGCAAATTTTTCTTTGGGATATGTTGCTGGATGAACAGAGGTAGCGGTATATGTAATATAATAAGTATCGTCTATTTTAGTAATTCTTGGATCTTCACATCCTAATCTTTCGTAAAGATCTGCCGGATCTGATTCAAAAACAGGAAATTCACTTTGCTTAATAAAATTATATCCATCTTTTGATTTTGCCAAGCCGAATCTTGATATTCTATCGCCACCCATGGCACGATATAAAAGCAAAATATTACCTTTTTCATCAATCACTGCTCCTGGATTTAAGACTGCGCGAGCTTCCCACCAGTGATCCATATCTGGTTTTATAATTGGATTTTTTTCATAACGTTTCAATTTAATCATTATTCTCCTTTTTATTTTCGTTCAAAAATTCTGCAGCTTTTTCCGGAGAAACAACATCAATTATTGTTCCAGCTCCTAATTCAAAGCCACCATATTTAGCTAAACGCGGGGCAATCTCAATATGCCAATGAAAATATTGGGTTTCAGTAATAGTATTAGGAATATTGTGAATAAAAAAGTTTAGAGGTGGATCATTTAACTTTTCATCTAACAAAGAAAAAACTCTTTTTAAACATTTTGACAGTGCGATATTTTCTATATGTGTTAAATTTTCAAAACGAGATTGATGTTTCTTAGGATAAATCCAAATTTCAAACGGAAAACGTGCTGCAAAAACAGTAAATGCAATAAAATATTTATTCTCGTCAATGATTCTTAATTGTTCACGTTTTTCATGTTTGATAATATCACAAAAAACACAAGTGCCATTATGTTCAAAATAGTACCCTGCATGATGTAATTCTCTCGAAACAATGTTAGGAATAATATTTGAAGAAAAAATTTGAGCATGAGCATGTTCAACAGAAGCACCAGCGTTTGAACCATGATTATAGATAGCCATGGTGTAAACATTTTTATTGTTTTTATCAAAATCAACATAACGTTTCTTAAATGTCCAAAACATTTCCTGCCAAATTATTTCATTAAATTCAGGTAAACAAGTATCATGATCACGAACTACTACAATATCATGCCCTCCTATTGACGGTCTGGCGCGATAAAAATCATTTTCAACTTTGTAAGATCTTGGCGAAGCAACATCTGATTGTTCAATAAAAGCTGGGTATTTATTAGATGTTAAAAAAATATGTTGAGTATCGTATTTTTTAATTCTATTTTTGTATGGTTCTTGGCTATCGCAGAACAAACAACCAGTCCTAGACTGATGTCTGACACTATCTTGCGTTACATAATCGTTAGGGCGCTTGGCGCGCTCTGGAGCTATAACTACCCATTCACCTGTAACAATATTTTGTCTCAGTTGTGGCATTGTCTCTCCATACAAATATTAAGAATGTTAGAATTGCTAGATTACTATAATGAATAATAATCTAACAATTATAACGTTAATTAGAATTTGAATGTTTGTAAATGTGTCAAACCGATTGCAACAGCGTCTGCCGTGTCATCTTGAACCGGACAAGTTTGATTTCCCAAATGCATTTTGATCAATTTAATAATTTGATCTTTTGATGCCTTACCATATCCTACCACCGCAGATTTTACTTGTAAAGGAGTATATTCAGAAACTTCTAAAAGATTATTTTTTGCAACAACAATTATTACCCCTCTAGCTTGGGCAACCGCCATGGCTGTCTTAGCATTTTTAAACCAAAACAATGATTCTATTGCCAATTGTGAAGGTTTATATTTTTTAATCAGATAATCAATTGAATCGTATATCTCTTTTAATCTATCATCAAGATTTTTATTTTTATTTGTTTCAATCAGATCACAACAAACCAATTCGATACCGTTTTGTATTTTATAGTCAGGAGTACTACTTTTCTTTAATATCGCCCAGCCACACCGTCCATATCCAGGATCAATAGCCAGAACAATCTGATCTTGTTGATTATTTCTTACCATATAAAAATTATAAAAATATTAGCACAATAATTATTTTAAAAATTAGCTTAAAAACTACAAATTAGCATTAGTATAAACCTCATCGATGTCATCCAAATCTTCCAATGCCTGTAAAAGACCAATTACCGTATCTTTACTTTCTTCTGGCACATCAACATAATTTTTAGGACTATATTCGATTTTAGCGTTGTCAATTTTTAATGATTTAAATTCTAATGCTTCTTTAATTTTTGATAATTGCTTTGGGTCAGTATATACATATACGATATCATCTTCTATTGTGTAATCTTTTGCCCCAGCTTCAATAATAACCATTTCCAACTCTTCACCAGAAAGTGTTTGATTGTTTTTCGGAAATTCAATTACCCCTTGCTCTTCAAAAAGATAGCTGACTGCTCCGCTATTTGCTAAACGACCGTTATTTCTATTTAAAACTGCTTTAATCTCAGAAAGAGCGCGATTTTTATTGTCAGTTACTGCTTTAACAATAACTCCTATAGCATTAGGGCCGTATACTTCATAATTAATCGTCTCGATGGCATCACCTGCAATTTTTCCTGTGCCACGATCAATAGCACGTTGAATATTGTCTTTTGGCATACTAGCTTTTTTTGCAGCCTCTATAGCAATATCTAAATTCTTACCTGTTTTGGCTGCAAGAGTAATATTCCGAGCAAGTTTGGTAAATATACTTGATCTTTTCGCATCAATGACTGCTTTATGACGTTTTGTGGTTGCCCATTTAGAATGTCCTGACATAAATTCTCCTAAAAATTAGTTAACACTTAAATTTTATCACTTATATACTAATTTTGTCTAGAAAGAAATTATTTATGAAGATTGAAAATCACTTCTGCCAAAAATTAACACCGTCTGATATTATTTCAATCGTGCCTTGTTCATCTGTACGTATTGTTTTGACATTATTTTTATTTAAAAAATCCAAAGTTTCTTGATGTGGATGACCAAATTTATTATCAACTCCAACGGAAATTATTGCCATTTCTGGATTTACACAATTAAAAAAATTTGTATTTATACCATTTTTTGATCCATGATGTGCGATTTTAATAATATTTGATGATAGTTGATCGCAATATTTATTAGCAATCTTACCTTGTAAATCTTTTTCAGCATCCCCAGTTGCTTGTATAGATACACTACCGAAAATAATTTTGCCAACTATTGAAGTATTATTTAAATTTTTTATATTAGTATCTTTAAAGCTTTCATCTGGATAAATAATCTGGAAATTAAAATTATCACCAATTTTATAAATTTCACCATTGTTAGCTAAAATAGTATGAATATTTTTATCTTTAATAATATTTAAAAATTCTTGATATTCTTGTGTTGTAGCTATTGCATCTGTCAAAATAATATTTTTAACTTCATATCTTTTGACTACCTCGACCAGACCAAACAAATGATCAGCATGCGGGTGAGTCAAAACAAGATAGTCAATCACACGGTCATTGTAAAGCATAGCATTTCCTATACCAGTAAGAACCGACAAATCAGGACCACCGTCTATCAGAATATCGTTGCCAGATTTATCTCGAGCATAAAGTGCATCGCCTTGTCCAACATCTAAAAAATACAAATGAAAATTGTCATCAATCTCGCTCGTTGTAAATTTGATTAATAAAAACGATGTGATAATAACTAATACGAACGTGATTATTTTAATTTGTGATTTCATTTTTTAACTTTATACTCTTAATATTTAATACAATTATAACCAATAAATAATATACAATTACTATATATCCACAGTTAAAATTGACATTGACAGATGCTAAAGGTATATTTGAAAATTTATTAATAATAAAAATTATATATTCAATTAATAATCTTGTCGGCCATGAAGTTACAAAACCCAAACTAAAATTAAGATAACTGACAATTACTGACGCAAATCCACCTAGCATCACTATTGGTACAAATGGAACGATTAATATATTTGTAACTGGAGCAATAAGACTAATACGCTGAAAATAAATTGCAATTAGCGGAGTCGTCATAATTTGAGCTCCGAGCGTAGAAGATATAATTTCCGCTAGAGTATTTCCGATCTTTTGAAAATATCCTATCAATTTTGGTCCAACGTACGATATGCCGACAAAAGATAAAAATGACAGTTGAAAACCAATATCATCTTTTACAATAAGTGGGTTTTGAATTACCATGGCAGCACAAGTGATGACAATAACATTTATTGCTTTTGCCTTGCGGCCAATAACTTTTGCAAAAAGCATAAGCCAAGCCACAATAATAGATCTGACAACTGAAGAACCCATGCCAACAAAAATACTAAAAGATATTAAAAATAAAGTTCCTGTTAAAAATGACAATTTTTTAGGCCATTTTTTAGTAAGAATAATAAAAATTTGCGTTAGAATAACAACATGATAACCAGAAACAACTACAACGTGCGTAAGACCGACAATATTCAATTTATCATTAAGTATTCCGATAATCGCCTTTTTAGTGCCAAACAATATACCGTTTAGCAACCCCGCTATTGGCTCGGGAAACAGTAAATTTAATTTATTAATTAAACTGTTTTTAATTTGAAATATATAATAGTAAGGATCAAATTTATTATCATTTGAAATAAATTCAATTTTAGTTTGTTTATCAAAGCTTCCACATGTTAAGATTGTAGCGCCAATATTTCGCAATCGTAGATAGGCTCCATAATCAAAACTGTCGATAATCTCTGGTTTTTGTAATTTTCCGCTAATTTTTAAAGTATCGCCATAAAAAAATCCAGGATAACGACAGACATCAATTAATATTTTTTGATTGATAAGTGATTTGTCATTACTATCATCTAATAATTTTTGAATTGAAACTGTTAATTTTGTTCTCGTTTCTCTTACATCCGGCTCTTCAATAATTTTTCCAATAAATTGTATGTTTTTACCATAAGGTAATGAATAAATTCTTTGAGATTTATAGTAATTTAAATACCAAATCCCTAGGATTATGCTAAAAATACAAACAGCGAAAAAAAATATTTTTTTCTGTTTAAGAAAAAAACAAATAATACAAATTATTACGATGATTAATAAACACCAAATTTGGATTGCATAACTAATAAAACCAGCAAAAAGCAATCCAGTAATAAATAAACTTAAAAATATTATAAATTGCTGCGAACGACTAATGTTTAGTTTAGTTGACATTTTTTGTTATAATATAGATAATCGTTTATGCTAATACAATCAATTTATCAAAACAAAATTTATAAAAAAAGTATTTAAATATGAAAAATCAACTAGATAAAAATAAAAAAAATGCTTTAAAAGATGAAGATATAGAAAAATCAATGCAAAGCGAATTGGAAAAATTAAAAATTGAAAATAATGAACTTAAGGCCGGTTGGCAAAGATCGCAAGCTGATTTTGTTAATTTTCGCAATCGCACATCTCAAGAAAAAGCCGAACTAATATCAACAGCAAATGCAGATCTTATTGAACAAATTATACCTGTATTGGACAATTTTGAACGAGCCCTCAATCACAAACCAAAAGAGTTGGAAAACAACGAATATCTTAAAGGATTAGAATATACCAAAATACAACTTGAACAAATCTTAAATAGCTATGGATTGGTAAAAATTACCACTAATCCAGGTGACGAATTCGACCCCGTTCTCCATGAAGCAATTGCTGCAGAAAAAGATGATAAATTTACCTCAAATCAGATTATTGAAGTTGTACAAAATGGATATAAACTCGGCACAAAAATACTTCGCCCAACTCAAGTTAAAGTCGCAAAATAAACTATTTACAATCATAATAACTTGACAAAATGTAAAGTATACTTTACATTATATTTTAGTACTGTTATAATAAATTTAGAAAATAATATTACTAAATAATAAAAAAGGAATACAACATGAGTAAAATTATTGGAATTGACCTTGGTACTACTAACTCCGCAGTTGCGGTAATGGAAGGTGGCAAGGCAAAAATTATTCCTACAGCTGAAGGAAACAATACTTGTCCTTCAATTGTAGCCGTAAACAAATCTGGCGAACGTTTGGTCGGACAGCTAGCTAAGCGCCAAGCAGTAACCAATCCAGAAAATACAATTTATTCTGTAAAACGTTTTATTGGTAGAAGATATTCAGAAGATACAGTTAAAAAAGACACTGAAATGGTATCTTATAAAATAGAACAAGCTGGAGAAGGAATTAAAGTAAAAATGGGAGATAAAACCTATACTCCACAAGAAATTTCTGCATTTATTTTACAAAAGATTAAAGCTGATGCTGAAGCATATCTTGGCGAAAGTGTAACCGAAGCTGTTATTACTGTACCTGCGTATTTTAATGATTCACAGAGAAAAGCTACTAAAGATGCCGGAAAAATTGCTGGGCTTGAAGTAAAACGTATTATCAACGAACCAACAGCAGCGGCTTTAGCTTATGGCTTAGATAAGAAAAAAGAAGGTAAAATCGCTGTTTATGACCTTGGTGGTGGTACATTTGATATCACAATTTTGGAAATTGGAGACGGAGTATTTGAAGTTAAGTCAACTAACGGTGATACACATCTAGGTGGTGACGATTTTGATCAAGAAATAATGAACTGGATTATCTCAGAATTTAAAAAACAAGAAGGTGTTGATCTTAAAAATGATGCCATGGCGCTACAACGCGTTAAAGAAGCAGCAGAAAAAGCAAAAATTGAACTTTCTAGTTCACAAGAGACTGAAATTAATTTGCCATTTATTACAGCTGATGCATCTGGACCAAAACATCTAAATATCAAATTATCTCGCGCAAAATTGGATCAATTAGTAAAAGACCTAATTGAAGCAACACGCAAACCATGTGAAACTGCCATGAAAGATGCAGGTGTAACTAAGAACGATATAGTAGAGGTTATTTTGGTTGGTGGTATGACACGCATGCCAGCTGTTCAAAAAATGGTAGAAGAAATATTTGGACGCGTACCTTCTAAAGGTGTAAATCCTGATGAAGTTGTGGCTCTTGGTGCCGCTATTCAAGGAGGCGTACTTGGAGGAGAAGTAAAAGATTTATTATTACTTGATGTAACTCCATTGTCTTTAGGTATCGAGACATTGGGTGGTGTAATGACCAAACTAATTGAAAAAAATACCACAATTCCTACTAGTAAATCACAAATATTTTCAACTGCAGCTGACAATCAAACTTCTGTAGATATTCATGTATTGCAAGGTGAACGTGAATTAGCAGCCGACAACAGAACTTTAGGTAGATTTACTTTATCAGGTATTCCTCCAGCACCACGTGGTGTGCCTCAAGTTGAAGTAAGCTTTGATCTTGATGCAAACGGTATATTGAATGTAAAAGCTGTAGACAAGGCAACCAATAAAGAGCAGACTATTACCATCACATCTTCTTCTGGTTTATCAGATGAAGAAATCAAAAAAATGCAACAAGATGCTGAAGCACATGCCGACGAAGATAAAAAGAAGAAAGAACAAATTGAAGCAAAAAATGTAGCAGAAAATACAATATATCTTGCCGAAAAAACTCTTAAAGATGCCGGTGATAAAGTAAAACCAGAAGATAAAAGAGAAGTTGAAGATAAAGTCATGCAACTAAAAAATGATCTTGAAAAAAATGATGCAGAAGTTACAAAAAAATCTACTGAAGAATTGAGTAACGCAATTCAAAAACTTAGTACTGCTCTTTACCAAGCCAATCAAAATACTAAAGGTGCAGAAGCAAAACCAGAAGAGAAAAAAGAAGAGAATAAAGAAGAAACTGATAAAAAATCAGAGGATAAATAATAATTAAATATAAAAAACAGGGGCTCGCCCCTGTTTTTTATTAAAACATGGCTAATAAATATTGTTTTTGTTATAATAAAACAAACTAACAAAAATAGTTTGTACTTGTATATTTAGGAGGGATTTAATGAACAAAAAAATATTAATTGGTCTAGCATGTTTATCAATCGTTTTTTTAACAGGTCTATCATTTCCATCATGCAATAATAAAAACACTCAAACAAGCACCACAGAAACTGCAACCAGCACACCAACTTCAACTATTACCTTGAATAGCTCTCCACTTGATACTGTAGATGCTACTACTTTTGACGCCAGCATAACTGCAACTTATGACAAAGCCGAAGCAGATGCCAAATCATGGAAAAGTAATGCCGAATTGGTAATGGTATCTGTCAAATTACCAAGTGATTTGTCTTTAAATCAAGCTACACAAACATATAC
>CAZFAN010000014.1:0-10866 GCA_964516525.1 uncultured Candidatus Saccharibacteria bacterium
AAGGTGCCTTATATATTGCAAAAACGTATCACGTTTCTAGGGCTGCGGCATATAGATGCGTAGATCGCTATAACAAAGGTAGGGGGGGCTGGTTATTGGTTGGAGGGCTTCGTAATGCTGGGGGAACAAAAAAAATCGACGTTGATGAAAATTGGATTGAAAACAATTCTGGTTTAATAGATAAGTGTGCAAGAATTGGTGTACAAAGAGCAATAATCGCTTTAGGATCACCGAAAGTGACTAGGGATGATTTTGAGGATGCTGTTCAGAATGTGATTGTAGATATGATAGAAAAAAGTGCTAAAAATAAAGAAATCAATCAGGAAAAACAGGAGGCATTTTTCTCTGAATTTGCTAAAAAATCAGCGTTACATTTTCTAACAGAAAATTATAGAAAAGATAATAAAATCAAATCTTTTAATAACAAAGAAGATCATGATTATTTTTGGAACAATCTAAGTGAAAAACAAGAAGGTTAATTAAAGTGTCCCACAATGTTTTCGATAGTTTTAAAGGAAAATATTAATTCTATCTCCAAATGGGTAATTCTAGTTTAGGCGTTTTTTGACACCAAAAAAGACCCTAACAAACAATCGGCGCCTTTTCCTACTCCTGTTACCTAATTTTTTTAAAAGTGAAAGGTTCCACTTTTTATCTGGAGGGACAGGTGGGTCTTGAACCTTTCTGGTGTCTCAAGGGGCAAAATATTATACCTGCAAATGAGACAAATGAGACACAATGATACAGCATAAAAAGCGTTTTATTATTTTAATTTGTGATTTTGTGATTGACTAACGCTTATTTTTATAATAAAATGTACTGTAACAAAAATACTTTTAATCTGTTTTTTAAAAACTTAATACTGACATGCGAAAAGGAGTGATAGAAATTGCTTATTATTGAAAACGGATCAATGATTTTTGGAGAGAAAGAAATATTTAGTAATCTATCTCTATCGGTTAAAGATCATGAAAAAGTGGGACTAGTCGGAGAAAACGGTGCAGGAAAAAGTTCTATTCTTAAGGCGATTGTCGGGCAAATTGAGTTATGTGCGGGAAAAATATCTTTTTCAAATGATCTCTTTAGATCAATTAGCTACATTCCGCAACATTTAAACTACAGCGGGGAAGATAATAAGACTACAATCTATGACTACATGCTTGAAGGAAGGGGTTTGCGTACGATTCGCAACCAAATTGCCGAGATAGAATCGACATTATCCCGAAACAGTAATTACGATCCGAAATTGCTCGAAAAACTCTTAGAGTTAAAAGAGGAAGATTATCGATCCGAGGGGTATCGGTGTGATGATGACATACTGAATTTACTGATAGGCCTAGGCTTAAGCAATGTCGATCTTGACAGAGAGATTGCAACCCTGAGCAGCGGCCAAAAGACAAGATTGTGTTTGGCACGAATGCTTTTTGAGAAATCGAATCTTTTAGTACTGGACGAGCCAACAAATCATATTGATGCAAAGGCTAGTGTTTGGCTTGCTGAATACTTGTCAAAAAGTAAACAGTCGATGATTATTGTTTCACACGATATTAAATTTCTTGATCGGATAGTTACGAGAATAGTGCATATTAACCCAGCGACGAAGTCAATTAAATCATACCCTGGTAACTACACGAATTTTCTTAAGACACACAGTCAAGAAAAAAAAACTGCGTGCAAGCAAATGGAGAATATCCAGTATGAAATAACGAGACAAAGAGATTTTATTGCCAACGCGTCCCAAAATGATTCCGGAATCAAACATTCGCGTGAAAAAACAGTTCAAAAATTAGAAGGACAACTATCGGAATATTCCAAGGAGAAACGACGGTCTGAGATTACATTTTCTGTAAGCTGCCCCCTGGCGAAAGAGATCATCAGGATCAGCGGGATCAACAAAAAAAACGGCGATACTTTAATTTTCAATAATTTATCGCTGGCAATGCAGCAGCGAGATCGTGTCGCCATAGTCGGAGAAAACGGTGCCGGGAAAACTACTTTATTTAAAGTTATTGCTGGCGAACTTGATCCTGACAAAGGAAACATCCTAAGAAATACAAAATTAGAATTGGGATGGTATAGGCAGGAGCAAGATAATCTTGACGACAGCACCACAGTGTTCGGTCAGGCGTGCCAATCTCAGGATGTTAGTGATCAAAAAATAAGAGCAACTTTGGCACACTTTCTTTTTCCGGCAGAGATGTTGTCTCAAAAAGTAGGAACATTAAGTTGTGGGGAAAGAGCGAGATTGTCTCTCTGCCTGATTATGCTAAAACAGCCTAATTTTCTTTTACTCGATGAACCAACGAATCATCTTGATGAATTCTCAAGAAAAAGATTGATTTCGGCACTCGTAAAATACAAGGGCGCCTTATTGGTTATTAGCCATGATCGTAGGTTTTTAACTTCAATCAACATAAAATGGGGCATTTCTATGCCAAGCGGCAAGTCGGTTATATTAAAATGAATTTGCAAACACCGGGATTTATACAACTCGGTGTTTTTTTATTTTTGAGAAAGATACTCGGCAATATCGGCATTGATTTCAAGAGGATAAAAACAGCTAAGTCCATGTCCGAACCAATTAGCCTTGGCAATCGGAAAATTATATTCTTTGACTGTCTCCAAAACGATGTCATCGATCGATCTGTTATCTTCTGGGTGTTTTAAATCTTCACAACCGTCGAGGTGTCCAATGATCATACCAGATATTTTATCAAATACACCGGACAATTTTAGCTCATTTAGTTTAAAATCGATCATCGCAGGGCCTTCACCAATTTCTTCCCAAAATAAAATAGAATCCTGATAATCGGGACAGAATGGAGTAGCAAGCAGTCCATTAATCAAAGTTATATTTCCACCGATAATTTTTCCTTTAAACGTTCCAGGCTTAATGATTGTCATGCCACTTTCTTTGATTGGTTCGGAATACGGTTCGTTTTTGAGCATTTTTACATATATCTCAAGTGATTTTTCGTCAAGCTTTGATAGTGCCCTGATATCTGGTCCGTGCACTGTTTTTAAGTTGGATTTAACATGAAGTGCAAAAAGTAAATTAGTTATGTCGCTATAACCGATAAATGTTTTTTTGTGTTTAGAGATGAGCCTATAATCAATCAAATTAAGTATCTGATTGGAGCAAGACCCTCCGGTGGCCGCGATAACGATATCAATTTCGTCATCAGAAAACGCATCATGAATATCAGATACTCTTTCTTCCGGAGTTCCTGCCATATAATATGATTTTTTTCTTACGTTCTTGCCGATTTTTACATTAAAACCATTCGCAATGAGCAGATCAATTCCATCCTTAATTTCATTTTCAATACCAATAATTGGTCGCGAAGGAGCGACAATTCCGATGGTTATCTTTTTATCTATTTTTGTACTTATCATACTATAACTATACCATAAAAATGCAACAAAAAAAGCCAGCATTCAATATGTGTGAACACTGGCATTATTTTATCCAATGAGATTTATCTTTTCGTTTATCCATTTTGTAAAAAGGTGTTTTGCAAATTCGCAATGGTTACGGTCGATACCATGGATATCTCCCGTCGAATAGAATGAATTTGATGCACATCCTCCTGAACATGCCCCGAGTACAGGACATTCGAGACATTCCTGTATATCAAATCTCGTTCTGCAGGCCCATTCTTTCCAGTTGTTGTTGCCAAAGTCAATGTTTTTTAGATCTCCCCATTGTGTGAGGCCAGCTGCTTCCAATGCTTGGCAAGTGTGAAGATTTCCGTCTGGGAAAACTGTAATTTTTCTTCCAGCGCCGCAACTTTGGTTTGATAATTGACCATTATTTAGTTTTTCGAAAAAATCGAGATAGGAAAAATCGCAAGCATTATTTTTTTTGTGGGCGGTCCATAGAGCATCAGCTGCCTTCTTAGGATAAGTTTCTGACTGTTGTCCAGTAGAAACCATGAGCAGGTTGGCTCCGTACGATGATATCTTGTAATTTTTCTCAAGCCACGAAATCAATTCGGACAGATATTCGATGTTGTCTTCGGTGACTGTAATGAGCGGAACAATACTGACGTTATTGGCAGATAACAAATCAAAGCCCTTCAAAACTGAATCAAAGCTGCCAATACCGGAATGATCAAAACGGTTTTTATTATGAACTGAAGAAAAACCATCGATTGATATTTGAACCTCAACTTCGTTTTCGTAGAAAAACTTTGCAAGGTCCTGATCAATTAAAATGCCATTTGTATTGACGACCAATCTGGTTCCCTTCCACAACAGGCCGGTCATTTTGAGACGGTTGCAATACTCAATTCCAGATACTAGGGCAGATTTATTGAGTAGAGGTTCACCGCCGTAAAAGGTAATCTGTTGCCAATACCCCGGCGTTCTTATGTTTGATCCGATTAGCTTGGCGTAAAGATTTATTGCTTCTATGGCCGTAGCTGCGTTCATGCTCCGCTTGTTCAACATAAGACTTCTGCTGGATTCTGTTCCATATAAGCAGTACGAACAATTTAAATTACAATCTGTTGTCAAAATTAAATACAGTCCTTGTATTGTACTTGCAGTCGTTTCCTTTGCCTTCTCCAATATTTTTCGGTTTTCTTCATTGCTGACGATAAATCCTTTCTTTACTAAAAGATCCATGTCATTCACAATCGGAGGAAAACGGCCAGGCAAACGATCCCGAACAGCAGTTAGGTAGTCAGCAGTTTTTTGATTAACTCGAATAGCCTGCATTTTTAACGAATGCCAGACTATATCATTAAAGATATGTAAAAACGGGAAACCGGTCATTCTCACTCACCTCCATATCGACAGTTTTGATCTTCATTTTCAAGAGCATAATCTGGGAAGGCCCCCATATTATAGACTATCTGACACTGTGGATCGGGGGCATAAATATCGCCATATTTAGCAAAAGCATGTAACCGACAGCCACCACGGCAAACCTCTTTCGCCAGACAATTACCGCAGACACCTTTTAGGCTGTCTAAACTAAATTGCCTGAATGATCGGAGTGTTTTGCTGTTATTCCAGATGTTTTCTATAGTATTAGTTGCGATATTACCAAACACGAAATTTTTGTCATGCAAAGAAACATGACAGAGCCCGACATCACCCTGTGCATTAATGCCCAACATTGATTTCCCCCATGGGCATACATGATGCTGTATAGTATCGATAGGAACAAGTGCGGGATTTAATTCCACACTGCTAAGAGAATCTTTACTTTCGGCTAAAAACGGATAATAAAAATCTTCAAGCAGCTGAATAATCTCGCTATAACTGGCTCCTAGTGAATTGCAGCCGTATACGCCACGTCCGTATTCCATGATATGTGGTATTAGTCGAAAACTAAAACCCATATCATTAACGAATTCCTTAACCATCTGAGGAATTTGATCGATATTCCACTTGTTGAGAACAGTAATCACTCTGGTTGGAATCGAAAACTTTTTAAGCAGATTGAGACCCTGCATCGTCATCTGATAGCTTCCCGTGCCTCTGATCCTTTCATGGGCTTCGGCGATAGCTCCATCGACACTTACCGATACCCTGATTTTGTCTTTGTATAGTGACAATCGGCTCAGAATATCATCCGTCAGGAGTGTCCCATTAGTCTCGATGCTGATGAAATTAAAGTTCTCTGCCGCTTTCTCAAAAAACAGCATAAAGTCTGGCCGAAGAAAGACTTCTCCTCCAGTAAGGTTCAACTGTGATACTTTCATTCGTGATAGTTCATTTAGTATCGGATAGAAATCGCTCGCAGATAACTCGTTTTTCGGTTTGAACTCGCTTGGTCCACAATGCGGACATTGTAGATTACACGATGCTGTAAAATTAATCGACACAATATCCAACTTCTCCAATGTAGACAACTCCTTTCCTATAATTAATAAAAAAGGAAGAGAACCTCTCTTCCACTAAATGTAAGTCATGTATAGTTTATGTTGTGCTATCTATCGTATTGCTGGCAGTAGTGTAGTCTGATGCTGTTTTGCATCGATGCAATCGAGGTTTACCATGGGCAATCTAACCTTGTCTGCAGTTATAAATTGCCTGGTTGTTCTTCATTGCGTCAATTTTTAGTGCCAAGTTTGCATCTGGATCTAGTTCCTGAATCCAAAACAGTGTTCTCACAAAGTGTGGTTTCTTTTTGCCAAACGAATCATCTACAAAATTAATTGTCTTATCTAGAATATTTTTCATAGTTACCTATACATTTATCGTATCAAATAATCAGTTTTTAGCAAAAGTTCCACAATTTATTAGGGGTTGTCAGACGGAAAACCTGTTACGTGTACTTTATAGCTACCTGTAAAACCAGCACCATTCAACAACAAAGAAGACCCTGATGGGTCTTCTTTGTTTAGTATCTATATTTGACTCTTTTTGATGTCATCAAAAAGGTTCCACTTTTTATCTGGAGGGACAGGTGGGTCTTGAACCTTTTGAGAGCAAAAACGAGACATAATGATACAGTATAAAAAAGAGGTGTCTTATTTGCGTTTAGATTGTAAAAACTATGAAATAGAGTTTACCTTAATTTTTTTATTCGAGAGCAACCATCCTGGCTATTATAATTAAAACCAAGATGATAGAATTAATTGGTAAAGGAGAAAATTAATGAAAATATTTATTTTAGGTGGTCCTGGAAGCGGTAAGACAACATTGGCAAAAAAAATAGCTGATAAATATAAAGTCGAATTTTTTGAGCTCGATAAAATATTTCGTTTAAGAGAAAAACGAGGCTATAAAACAAACGAAGAAGTAGACAGGAGTGAACTAGTTGAAAGTTTTGTAAATAAGAAGGATTGGATTTCCGAAGGAGTCTATCGACAGAATTGGCTAGATAAAGTTTTACAAAAAGCTGACATCGTTTTTATATTAAAAACTCACAAACTCATTAGAAATTGGCGAGTCACAAAACGAACTATTAATCAGATAGTTGGAAGGGAGAAAAGTGAGTATCCGGCAAACTTAAAGTTAATTATTGATTTTTACAAATTTAATGAGAGGTTTGAGAGAGAGCGCTATGACGAAATCAATGAACGATTGGAACGCTTAAAAATTACGCCTGTAATCATAAAATCATCGACAGAGGCGTATCCAAATATTGATAAGTTCTTATGTGATCAATAAGAAAAATAGATTACTTATGTAATCGAAGTTTGATGATTGAAGTAAACTGACAGCCTTTATTAGCTAAATAATCTTCTTTGCTTAATACTTTTGACAACTTATTGTCAATTTTAGTGTTAATAATGGTCTCGTTATTAAAACCATATCTTTCTGCTAATTTTATATGATCGTCTATCTGGCGTCTTGTCCATATAGTATCTTGCTGACTATAATCCTTCAGATAATCATGATACTTTGGAGCAAAAGATTTATTTAATTTTGAAGTAATCTCATCAAAAATAAATAAACCGTTATTTTTAAGTACACGTCTAAGTTCACAATATACGTTTTCCAGATCTTCTATGTGCGATAAGGTAAGCGACGATAAGGCAAAATCAAAAAAATTATCGTCAAACGGTAGTTTTTGGGATATATCACCAACTAGATACTGGACATTATCTTTATTATGCCCCTTAGCCCTTTCAATCATTCGTTCAGAAATATCCAATCCTCTCATTTCACAGACTTTATTAGCCAACAGTGTTGTTAGAATTCCTGTTCCGCACCCCAAATCGAGACCAATACTATTTACTGATATTTCTGGTTCTATTATTTTAATAATGATCGGGTGATCCATTATTATTGCGGCATTATGTATAGAATTTTGGTCATAAACATCTGACCATGCATTATAACATTCTCTAACTTTATTTTTATTTATCATATGGTAATTATACCTTGCCAAATCAAAAAAATAAACCTGCAAAATAATTTGCAGGTTTAAATAGTTTTATGATTTTTGTTATATTTCTTATAGTTTTAGAGCACGAATGCTAATTCCTCTTTGGCTAATATCGGTATGCTTTATTTCAAAGCCTAATTCTTCAAACCAGCCGATAATTTCTTCGCCGGTGTAGCGGTAAGCGTTGATAGGAGTAAACCAGCCAAAATTTGTTGACCAATTTTTATTGAACGGAACATTTGGATCCCAGTATAGTTTGATAATTTTCCAATATATAAGCTCGAAGAGCGTGTATTCACCTGGCTCTATATCGAGCATGTCCAGTCGCTTTGGTACTGTCACCTTTGCTCCGGAATTGTGCAACTCTTCAGCAAGCTGGGTCATGACATTGCTAATTTCCATGTTTTCTTTCATGGTTTTTGGCGCCATTGCTTCAATGAAGTAGCTGTCAGTCATTTCCCTAAGGGGATTGCCAACATGGTACATGTATATGGCCATTTCTCCGCCGGGTTTCAAAAAGGTGGTAAGTCTTTGGAAAGTATCCTTAGGATTAGTAGTATGATGGATTACGCCATCGCTCATAATAAAATCGAAGGTATTCGGAGCAAACGGCAGATCCGTGATCGAAGCCTGAAGATAATGGACATTGTTGGTTTCTCCAAAATTCTTCTGAGCAATATCAACACCGGCGCCAATATCAACTCCAAAAACAGTATTACCGGATAATTTTGCAAAGTAATTGGCGTATCTTCCGGAAGCTGAGCCAGCATCGAGAATCATATTCTTATCCAAAAGATATTTTCTAACTCCAGCATCATTATTCCAGCCATAACGGCCGAATAGCCAATCCCTACTAATGGAAAAAGCCGTCTCATCGATTGTAACTTGCCCAAATTCTTCCCATTGAGTTGAAAAAACTTTCATTGTCTGTTCCTGTCGGGGATCAATTTGCTCATTATAAATGAATCTGGGAACATATCTATGAATATCATAGATATGTCCGTTTGGGCATTCCAGCTGGCCAGTCACTATTTCGCTTTCTCCGTCACCGTTTCTTACACGGAGAGCTTCATGGCAACGTGGACAAAATAAGAATTTAATAATTTCCGTTTTCAATTTATTGCACCTCTTTCTTGTATTTTGAATCCTTTTGTTGTTCTAATACCATAGTCTCCAGTTCGAAGGGCTAATATTGTGCCCCTATTTAAAAGATCATAGATAATAATTTCTCCTCTTTCTCCGACTGCAACGTCGATGTCTTTTACGGTTACAAGACGGACTTTTGTCCAGGGTGGGCATTTTTTGTATATTTCCGCCTCTGGTAATTCCGACATATCACTAAAGTGAGAACCGATCTCTGAAAGTGTGTAAGTGTTTACATAATCACGTCGTGTAATATTAAACACTTCCAACAGATTAGCAACATATTTACTATAATCTTGATGGTAGCCGCGGTTTTTTAGTCCTCCGCTATCCATCACCATACTCCCGGGAGGTAACTTAAGTTCATCAATTCTTCCTTCTACGACGCCTCCTACTATATGACTTATCCTGTAGGATGGACCAAGAATCACAATCGGACGGTCAGTTAGCTTTGCTAATCTGATATTGTCAACCAAGCATTTTTCATCGGATTGAATAGTTGGGTCTAAAAATATACTATCTTCAGTTCCGAAAAAGCGAGCATAATTTGCCAATACTGAATAATTAATTGGAAAATCGGGTAATCTTCTTCGATTCGGAAAATCCAGAAAGATTATTTGGACCTTATTTGGATAGAAACGTGAGAATAGGTCTTTACTTCCGGAGGATAGAATTGCCTTCTCGCGAAGGAAGAAAAACCCTGGGTCTCTATAAATTAAGCCATGTTTTCCAGAGGTTGTTCCGCTTGTTACCATCTCTATTCCGTTTTTGTCAATCGGAATACTTGTAACTTTCGATTTTTGCTTAAAGACAGAAACTGGCAGTATTGGAATATCCTCAAGCCTCAAAATTTGGCTGCAGTTAATACCACATTTTTCGCATAACCCCCGAAAGAGATCATTATGTTTGTATTGGTAACGAGCAATTTCCACTGCGAGTTTATCAAAATCGGATACAACTGGCAGACCTTTTTCATACCCGTAAATTATACGGTTAATTTTTTCGTCAAACACTTTTATTGTATTTTCCAATTTTAATTACCTCCGTTCGCAGTGTAAATCCGCATAATAGCTGCATGCCAAATCTTTTTCTGCATCAAACACCACAGTTCTGAGCGTGTAGTCATATTCCCCGTTAATGAAAGATTCTCAACCAAACAGCCACCTTGACACATGTAACGAGCAAAACAATTATCGCATTGTCTGAGGTTTCGTTGATATTGCTCGGCTATTAGCTGTCGATTGTCATTTCTTGTAACAAAACTTCGCGTTTTGTTATCAAAATCAGCACAAATGAACTGATTGGCTATCGGATTGTATTCATCTTGGGTTCCGAAGCAGAGAGTTCTTTTGCCTTCAGGAGTGATGAGAATCTTGTTTTCGGAAAAGAAAATTTTACAATATGGAGCCATAGACTTTCCGATTGCCATAGTTGCTGGACTCATTACTCTTGCGCCTCTTGTTCTTGCAAGATCAAAAACTTTTTCTAAACTAGCCACAAATTCGTCTTGAAATGCAGTCATGGTTTCTTGGCTGAAGTTCTTTCCTCTACCAACACTTGTTAAAGGTGCAAAGTGTATTAATCGTACTCCCTTGTCAAACATTGTTTCGGAAAATTCTACCATGTTTTTTACATTCTTTTGGGAGATTGTTGCGCGTACTTTTACGGCAATATCATTATCCACTAATTGCCTCAATGTATTCATGACTTTATCGAAAGTACCTTCCCCGGTGTTTTTCATAAATCGACATTCATCATGAAACTGTTTATTGCCGTCTACGGATAGGTAAAAACCGAATCGATTCTTGATAAGATAATCTAGTACTGTTTGCTCCATAACTCCATTGGTGGTGATGTAAGCGAAAAGTTTAGAG
>CAZFAN010000015.1:0-10832 GCA_964516525.1 uncultured Candidatus Saccharibacteria bacterium
GTGCAGTAGAACATCGTCCTGATAAACGACCTCAACTTGCAGATTTGCGTGAATCTGGCTCGATTGAGCAGGATGCAGACGTGGTTATGTTTATATATCGTGATGAATATTATAATCCAGAAACAGAAGAAAAAAATATAGCAGAAATATTGATAAGAAAACATCGTAATGGTCCGATTGGTAATATTCATTTATATTTTCAAGCTGACCAGACAAGATTTCAAAATTTAGATCCGTCACAGCAAGTGTCGGAAATTCCAGAATAAAAAAAGCCCCGGAATGAGAATTGTCGGCGAACAAGTCATTTAATTATTTACCGTTCTATTCTGGGGCTATCTATGTTCATAGACAATTATTACTCCTTCCTAGAGCAGTGCTCTAAGAAAGAATGTTTATCTATGAAATAATCCTACGATATCGTTAATTTATTGATATAGTAGGATATAGCTGCTTCAAGACAGAGTTCTTGCTTGAAGCAATTATTTTCTACTATATTTTTTTAAATTTACTAAATTATAATATAATACCGCGGTTGATTTACAATGTCAAGTATATTAAGAATAATAGTCAATTTAACAGGTTTGATGGTTATGTATTAATAATAAGATATTTATACTTATCCACAGTTATATAATAATAATTATCCACAGGGTATAAAGAATGAGTATTATTTCACAATTAAATAAAATGCAACAAGAAGCGGTTTTAACTACTGAGGGGCCAGTATTGATATTGGCCGGAGCTGGATCAGGAAAAACTAAAACGTTGATTCATAGAATAGTATATTTAATGCAAGAAAAACATGTATATAGTTATAATATCTTAGCGGTAACCTTTACAAATAAAGCAGCCAATGAAATGAAAGATAGAATTAATCTGTTATTGCATGAGGAATTTAATGAGTCAAATTTGTTGCGACTTCCGTGGATGGGAACATTTCATTCAATATGCGTAAAAATATTGCACCGAGAATGGCAATATATTGGCTATAATGAAAATTTTACTATTTATGATGAGCAAGATGCAGTTTCTTTGATTAAAACCATACAAAAAGATTTGGGAATTGATACAAAGAAAAATAATCCGAGAGCAATTAAACACTTCATTTCAAGTGCTAAGTCGGAATTAATTGATAGTAAAAGTTATCAAAAATATGCAGAAGGTTTATTCCAAGAAACTGTTGCAAAAGTATATATTGAATATCAAAAACGTTTAAGAAAGGCTTGTGCTTTTGATTTTGATGATTTGCTCAATCAAACAGTCAGACTTTTTCAAAAATATCCTGAAATATTGGAAAAATATCAAAATATGTTTCGATATATTTTAGTTGACGAGTACCAAGATACAAATACTCCACAGTATATGCTGTGTAAACTGCTTGCGGCTAAACATAAAAATTTGTGTGTTGTTGGTGATGATTGGCAATCAATATATGGTTTTAGAGGTGCGAATTTTAAAAATATTTTAAACTTTGAGAAAGATTATAAAAATGTAAAGGTAATTAAGCTTGAACAAAATTATCGTTCAACTGGCAATATTTTGAATGCCGCAGATGCTATTATTAAAAAAAATTGGCAAAGATCAGATAAAACATTGTGGACAGAAAATAAACAAGGTGATCTAATTACGGTTTATGAAGGTGTAGATCAACAAGACGAAATTAATTTTATTCTGATGGAAATAAATAGTTTAACAAAGAAAGACTCGCAACTATTTTTAAAAGATGTGGTGATATTGTATCGCACTAATGCACAATCTCGGGCTTTAGAAGAAGCGTTATTGCAATTTGGTATTGCTTATAAAATTGTTGGCGGAGTAAGATTTTACGAACGCAAAGAAATAAAAGATATGTTAGCCTATTTGAGATTGATTAATAATGAAAATGATATTGTGAGCTTGGAAAGAATTATTAATGTACCTCGTCGAGGAATAGGAAAGAAAACTTTAGAACAATTTGTTGCTTTTAAAAATAACCAATCAGAACAGATGATTGGTTTTGGTAATAAAAAAATTGATCAGTTTTTAATGACAATTGATGAGCTTAGAAAAAAAGCTGTTAAAGTATCTCCAGCGGAATTGGTTGATATTGTTGCTAATGTATCAGGATATAAAAGATTTTTGTTAGATGGAACACCAGAAGGAGAAGCAAGATGGGAAAATGTGGAAGAATTGAAAACAGTTGCCAATAAATATGAAACTTTGGCGGAATTTTTAGTTGAGGTGTCTTTGATTGCAGATATTGACAATTATGATGAAAAAGCTGATGCAATTACTTTGATGACTTTGCACAATGCAAAAGGTTTGGAATTTCCGATTGTTTTTATTGTTGGACTTGAAGAAGGAATTTTTCCTCATGCCAGAAGCTTGCTCGATCCCAATGAACTTGAAGAAGAAAGAAGACTGGCTTATGTAGGAATAACACGAGCAAAAGAAAAGTTGTATTTGACCTATGCGCAAAGTCGTATTCTTTATGGAAATGTGCAAGCTAATCCTTCTTCAAGATTTTTAACTGAAATTCCGGAGCATTTGATTGATAAAGTTTAAAAATTTTTAAAAAATACAAATAGTGGTACAATAATAATAAATATAAACAATGTAGGGAGGAATTATCAAACGATTTCTATATTTTAGTCTAGCAATAATTATTTGTAGCGGTTTTTTGTGTATGGAAAATGTTGCCCGGGCAGAAGGTATAGTTAGGGGTGCTTTTAGTGAAAATATAGATGGTGTTGATCATGAAAAAATTATAGAATATGCGCCAAGTGGTCTTTTTTCGCAAGAAGAAATGTTGAAAAATTTAAATATTGTAGTTAATGACAATGATGCAGTTAAGATTTTTCCTGATCCAAGTTTAGGAATTGGCTCTCGAGTAGAAGTAACGAGAGCAACACCTGTTGTAGTAAATGATGGCGGAGAAATAAAGACATATCATACTTGGAAAAATAAGGTCGGTGATTTTATACAGGAAGCTAACCTTAAACTTGGTACTAATGATGTTGTGAGTGCTAGTGATGATACTTTGATTACAGCCAATATGGAAATTGATGTTACGAGAGTTGCTTTATCGGAAATTAAAGAAGAAGAAAAGATTGATTATGATGTTGTGTATGAAGACGATCTGACTATGGACAGAGGAACAACTAAAGTTAAACAAGAACCAGAATACGGAAAAAAAGAATTAACTTATCAAGTTAGACGTGAAAATGGTAAAGAAATAAGTCGAGAATTAATTGATACGAAAACTATCGAAGAGCCAACAGATAAAATTGTTTTAAAAGGTACAAAAGTTGTATCTTATGGCTCTGGCGTGGCAACATGGTACGATTGGATATCGGGAAATACTGCTGCATCAAATGTACTGCCATATGGTACAAAAGTGTTAGTGAGGTCTGTGGCTACTGGTAAAGAAGTAGAAGTTACTATTGTCGATAGTGGAATACAAGGCGAAGCTGTGATTGACTTATCGGCTGATGCTTTTAGTCAAATTGGTTCTTTGGGCTCGGGAAAAATACAAGTAGTATTAGAAAAACCATAAGAAAAAAAGCCCGAGAGGGCTCAATTGTGATAATTTTTTTTGATATAGTTTAAGAAACATTCGACATAATCTAATGTTTCTTGATAATCGAGAAGGTTAAGAATATTTTCATTCTCGATTAATTCTTGTTCGTTTTTGTATTTGTTGAGAATCTTTCTGATGTTTCTCAACAATTTAAGATAACATGACGAACATAATTTGTCGTCATGTTTGCATATTGCATTGACTTGTTTTATTTTTAGAATTTTTAATTCTAAATGTCTCTTATTAATATTGGCAATCATGATAGTCATTTCTATCACCTCCTAATTTTTAGTATTAATATATTTCCAATAAAGATTGGAAATATTTATCGGATACGAAGGCAATAATATATTTATATTTGTATTGTCCAACGCAACCGGATAAAACTTTTTAATACCTCCGGGAGATACGCATATATATGCGTAGTTTTTGTATTTTTCAATTGGATTGCCATTTTGATCGGTAATTGTGATTGACAATCCTTCTTTAGGCCATTCTTCGGTAAATGCTTTGGTGGCCTGGTCTTTTGTCGACGTCATTCGTTTTCCTCAACTTTCCTGAATGTTAAAAAACAAAATAGGTTTAGTTATTATAACTAAATTTTTATTAAATGACAATATTGGAATGTGCGCAATGTTATTTTGTAAAAGATAAGATATAATGTAAATATGGAATTTATTGATTACGATAATATTAAGACTGTTTTAAGGAATAAAAAGATATGGCCAAACAAAATGCTTGGACAGAACTTTTTGATAAATGAAAAGATTATTGAAAAAATTATGCAGGCGGCTGATGTTAGTAAAAATGATGTAATCTTAGAAATTGGTCCAGGACTTGGCGCTTTGACAATAGAATTAGCTAAAAAGGCAAAACTTGTTTTAGCAGTTGAAAAGGATAGAAAGTTGGTGGAATATTTGCGTGAGAAATTTAAACATGTTGATAATGTAAAAATAATTTGTGATGATATTTTGCAGTTTCAGGGGTTAACTAGTGAACAACTTACAGATTATAAAATTATTTCTAATGTGCCTTACAATATTACTTCACCAATTTTAAATAAGTTTATAACCAGTGAATATCCACCACGGAAAATGGTATTAATGATTCAAAAAGAAGTAGCTGATCGTTTGGTTGCAAAAGCTGGCAACAGTCAGAGAGGATTTATGACAGTCTTGGTGGAGTATTTCGCTGATGTTAGATTAGAAATAAATGTTCCTAAAATCGATTTTTATCCAGTTCCTGATGTTGACTCGGCAGTTATTAGTATTGCGCAAAAAGATCATATTAAGAACAAAATAGATGATAAGCAATTTTTAAAATTTGTGAAACTTGGTTTTTCGCAAAAAAGAAGACAAATTCATCATCCTCTTGCTTCTGGATTACACATTAATAAAAATCAAGTGATAGATATTTTAAATAAAGCAAAAATATTACCTGAAAGTAGAGCAGAAGAATTGTCTTTAAATGATTGGATTAATTTGTATAAAATTGTGCAAAAAAGTATCTTTCATTAAATAAACTATCTGATAATATATTATTAATGAACAATAATATTAAGAATGATAATAATAATGATCTAAATTCTTTGCCTAATAAGAAAATGCCTCAAGAAGTAAAAGAAATGACAGAAGGTATTAGTGAAATGGAACAAAAGACAATTGAGGTTGGCAAAGATATGTATGATATTGGCAAGGCGGGGGTAAAAACAACCGTTGCTTTTGGTAAGGAAGTAGCAAAAATTGTTAGTTATCCAATAACAAAACGTCGTAGTATTGCTGATTTTTTTGTGAAGAGTAAAAGGGGTCTTATAACTGGTGCGGCAGACAATGATCCAGCAGGTATCGTGACTTGTATCCAAACTGGAGCTACGGCGGGATTTAATTTGTTATGGCTTGTTCCTTTGTCTTGGCCGCTTTTGGTAGTTGTAGAAGGAATGTCAGCAAAAATAGGAATAGTAACAAAAAAAGGAGTAAATCAAAATATTATTGAACATTTTGGATTGCCATGGGCGTATTTGGCAATGATAATAGTTTTTATTTGTAATATTGCTACAATAAGCGCTGATATTGCTGCTATGGCTGATATATTTTCTATTATTACAAATATTCCAGTTTTTTGGTTTATTTTGTTGCTGGGTGCATTGTTTTTGGTTGTGATGATTAAAAACAAATACGATGTTATTAGTCGGTATCTGTTTGTTTTAACACCATTTTTATTATTTTATGTACTTTCTGCTTTGATGTTTGATGTTCCATGGGGTGAGGCGCTTAAAGCAACCTTTGTGCCTGCCATAGAAGCTTTAAACGCTAATTTTTATATGATTGCTTTAGCATTTTTAGGGACAACTTTGACGCCATTTTTGATATTTTGGGAAGCTAATGAACAAATAGAAGAGAAACAGGAAGCTAGGCATTTGGCAAAAGAGAAAATGTCTGTAGTAACAGGAATGTTTTTTACAATAATTATTTCTTTTTTTATCGTCATCACTGGAGCGGTTGCATTTTCTGGAGCCGGAGGAGCTATGATAAATTCAGCAAAAGAAGCAGCATTGGCATTGGAACCTTTAGGAAAATGGGCGTTTTTATTTTTTAGTTTAGGAATCTTAGGCTCAGGATTTATTTCTGTACCTGTACTTGCAGCTTCAACAGGTTATGTAGTAAGTGAAACTTTAAACTGGAAAGCAGGATTGAGTAAGGAATTTAATAAAGCTAAAAAGTTTTATTGGGTTATAATAAGCGCAATTGTGATTGGAGGATTGATTGCTCTTTTGGGACTAAATCCGATAAAAATGTTGGTGTACTCACAAGTACTAAACGGAATTTTGATGCCAATTTTAGTGATATTATTGCTTCGGCTTTGTAATAATAAAAAAGTTATGGGTGAGTATACCAATCATTGGTGGACTAATGTGTTTGGTTATTTAACAGTTGTAATTTTGATTTTGTTTGTAGTGCTGATGTTTATTAACTGGAATACAACTTTTTAAATAATTATAATGTGTTGTAAATAAAATTTAACCTGTTAAAATAGTTTCATGGGAACTTTATTTATTGTGGCAACGCCAATAGGAAATTTGGATGATATTACTTATCGAGCAATCGATATTCTTAGTAGTGTTGATGTTGTGGCATGTGAAGATACGAGACATACTAAAGTACTATTAGAGCATTATAATATCAGTAAAACTTTAATATCTTTTCATCAACATTCACAAATTTCTCGTATTGAGGAAATAATTATGATGCTGAAATCTGGAAAAAATATTGCCTTAGTTTCTGATGCAGGTACTCCTGGAATAAATGATCCTGGCGGTGTATTAGTGGGAGAGGCAATTAAAAGAAATATAGATATAGTGCCAATACCTGGACCTTTTACTTTGGCTACTTTATTGTCAGTTGCTGGTATAGCTGCTGATAAATTTATGTTCTTAGGGTTTTTGCCGAAGAAAAAAGGTAGGGCAACATTATTTAATCAAATAAAAATACAGTTAGAAGAAAATAGTTTAAATATGCCAATTGTGATATATGAATCAGCTTTTCGCATAGAGAAAACGTTAGACGACTTTGCAAAAATTGGTAATTTTAATGTTATAATTGGGAGAGAATTGACAAAAAAATTTGAGCAAATTATTAGGGGGAATATTACAAAAGTAATTGCAGAAATAAAGAATAACAAATATAAAATAAAAGGAGAGTTTGTAGTATGCCTAAATCGCGAGTAAATATTATGTTGTTTGGAAAAGTGCAACAAGTTGGATTTCGTCAAGCTGCACTAAAATATGCTCAGGAACATGGAATCACTGGCTGGGTGTCCAATACTGAAAATGGAAATTTGGCAATTAATGCAGAAGGTAATAATTTAGAAATCAAAAAATTTATTGATTGGTGCAAGAAGGGTCCAGAATCGGCAAAAGTTGAAAGATGTGAAGCTTATTATACAAAATATAAAGATGAATTTACGAAATTTGAAGTGCGTTAAAATGAATAAAAATTTTTATATTACAACATCAATAGCTTATACAAACTCTGTTCCGCATATCGGATATGCTTTAGAGCTGGTGCAAGCTGATGTTTTGGCAAGATATCATCGATTGAGTGGTGAGGATGTGTTTTTTTTGACAGGTACAGATGATCATGGTATAAAAATTCAACGTAGCGCGCAGCAAAAAGCAATATCGCCAGAAAAATTTGTAGCTGGTAATATTAAACAATTTAAAAAATTAATTGAAAAATTACAGATTAGCAATGATGATTTTGTTTCTACAAGTGATCGAGCTAAACACTGGAGTGGGGCTAAAAAGCTTTGGAAACAAATTGAGGCGAACGGAGATATTTACAAGAAGAATTACAAAGGTTTATATTGCGTAGGTTGTGAAGCTTTTAAAAAAGAATCAGATTTGGTTGATGGTAAGTGTCCAGATCATAAATGTAAACCAGAGGAAGTTGAGGAAGAAAATTATTTTTTTCGTTTGACTAAATATACAGAAAATCTGCACAACTTAATAACTCATAATAAGATAAACATTATTCCGAGAATCAAAAAGCAAGAAGTATTAAATATGCTTGAAGGAATTGGAGATGTAAGTTTTTCTCGTTCAAAAGATAAATTATCTTGGGGTATACCTGTTCCTGGTGATGAAACGCAGGTTATGTATGTATGGTGTGATGCTTTGTCAAATTATTTATCTGCGCTGGGTTATGGCAAAGACGATGAAAGCAAATTTGAAAAATTTTGGCCGGCTCAGATTCATTGTATTGGGAAAGATATTATAAAATTTCATACAATTTTTTGGCCAGCAATGTTAATGTCGGCCAAGCTAGCACTTCCTGAAACTATTTTTGTTCATGGACATATTACTTCTGATGGACAAAAAATGAGCAAAAGTTTAGGCAATGTTATTGATCCTTTTGAAATCATAAATAAATATGGTTCCGATGCATTGCGATATTATTTGTTACGTGAAATTGCTTCAACTGGAGATGGTGATTTTAGTCTGGAACGTTTTGAAGAATTATACAATACTGAATTGGCAAATGAGCTAGGAAATTTAGTAAACCGGGTGATTGTAATGAGTAAGAAATATAATATTAAAATCAAAAATCAAGATGCAAAAGTTAAAATGACAAATAAAAATGAAAAATATTTAAAAAATTTTGAATTTGCGGAGATGTTAAAGGAAATTTGGAAACAAATTAAAAAAGCAAATCAATATATAGAAAATGAAAAACCTTGGGAACTAGCTAAAAATGATCAAGCTAAATTAAGAGAAGTATTGGAAAAATTATTGAATGATTTAGAAAAAATTTCTCATGAATTAGAGATTTTTCTTCCGGAAACTACAAAACAAATTAAAAATCAATTACATACTCTTGTTGCTGAACCACTGTTTCCTAGAATCAAATAATTTTGATTTTTAAGATTTAAATTTTAATTTAAATATATGTTTATTGATACTCATGCACATTTGAATTTTCGCGAATTTGCAGATGAATTAGATAATGTTATTAGACGTTCTTTTGATGTTGGAGTAAAAAAGATTATTAATGTGGGGTCTAACTATCAGACATCAGTAAAAGCTATTCAAATCGCCTGTAGTCGTTATTCTGAATTTATTTCAGGATCTAGACAAAATCAGATTTCGAAACAAGTTCGGAATGATATTGTGATGCATGCGGCAGTTGGGTGTCACCCGATTCATTTGGCGGAAGATATTAAGGAGACAGCAATTTTTGATGGAAAAGACTATACCTTTACAACAAAAAAAGAAGAATTTAAGGCAGAAAAATATCAAAAGCTGATTGATGAAAATAAAGATAGGATTGTAGCGATCGGTGAAACAGGACTGGACTATTTTCGTTTGAATGAAAATAATCAATATCAAAAATCAAAAGATGCAAAAGATACTCAGCAGGAAGTATTTATTGCTCATATCAATTTAGCTTATAAAAATAATTTGCCGTTGATCTTACATTGCCGAGGAAGCGAAAATGAGCCATTTGGGGCGTATGACGAGATGCTAAGGATAATTAAAAATTTAAATTTTCAATTTGAAAATGACAAACCAAAATTAAAAAATGAAATACGAGGAGTAATTCATTGTTTTGTAGGTACTTTAGAACAAGCTCAAGAATTTATTGATTTAGGGTTTTATATTGGAGTAAATGGAATTTTAACATTTAAAAAATCGATTGAGTTACAAAATATTATAAAAAAAATATCAATAGAGAAGATTGTATTAGAAACAGATTGTCCATATTTAGCGCCAGAGCCATATCGAGGAAAAAGAAATGAACCAATGTATATTCCTGATATTGCTAGTTCTATAGGAGTATTGAAAAATATACCAATTGATGAAATCGCAGAAATTACAAGTAATAACGCAAAAAAATTATTTAATATATAATTATTATCGCAATTTTTAATTAAGTTTTGTGATATTATTAAAATAATGATGAAAAACAAAAAAAATTTGTTTTTTTTAATATTAGGTACGATACTGGCTTTTTTGCCAGCTTATTTGATTCGTTTTAATGAACAAATATTTAATTGGTTATTTATAAATTTTGGAACTTACCCAAGTGATTTATGGAATTTTTTTGTAAATTATTTACAGCATGGTTTGCAGTATCCACCGGAATATCCTGTTGGTTTACGGTTTTTTTATGAAGTTTTTGGGTTTTATAAATATAATAATTATTTTTCCTTCTTTACAGTTAATTGTCTGATTTTAGTGTTGTGTGCATGCGGAGTAACTTATTTACTGGCAAAAATTATTGACAATACCCAAGAAAAAAAATTAAATGTTAAAAACATATGGTATTTTTGGATTTGCGCACCATCTTTTTTGTTTTATGGACTGTATAATTACGATTTACCAGTGGTGTTTTTGATTGTATTGGCAACATATCTATTTTTAGACAAAAAATATTATTTAGCTGTTTTGAGTTTGGCTATAGGAACTGTGGTAAAAGTATTTCCGGTATTTTTGTTGCCAATATTTATTCTTAGATCGCCAAGAAAAGATTGGTTTAAGTTATTTTTATTTTTTTGTGCAGTAGTGTTGTTGTGTAATCTACCTTATATGTTAAGTAATTTTGATAGCTGGATTTATCCTTATGTGTGGCAAATTTCACAAAATATTTCATATAGTGCTAAAGCCGGAACCTATTGGTGGATATTTTATCCTATTTTTGGAAAAAGTATTGGCATAGTAAGTTTATTGTTTTTTTTGATACTGTATGTTTATGTTTGGTTAAAAATGAAAAATGCT
>CAZFAN010000016.1:0-10745 GCA_964516525.1 uncultured Candidatus Saccharibacteria bacterium
AAATTAATTTTAATTATTAAAAAATAACTAAGCGAATATATTTCGTAAGGAGTGTTATGTTTGAAAAAATTCAAAAGAATTTAGGTAACATGGCAACTGGAGTGAAAAATTATTCAACTGAACAAGCAATCAATGTAGCATTGGGAATTGTTAAACACGCAAGCAGCTCACAACTTTCAACCATGCTTAAAATATTAGAATCGATCTCTACTACAGAAAATACGCGCAAAGCAATTCAGTCTGTAAGACAAGATTTTGATAAAAAAGGAATGTGGTATAAATTATTAAAGAAATTTTTAAAAAACATCAATCCAAATTGCAGACAAAAACTTATTAAGAACTTAATAATTGGTGAGATGATTGAATCTCAAGCAATTAAAGAAGAATTCAAAAAACGAAATGGATTTTATCCACCAAGTCATATTGTGATTTCTCCCTTGATGCGTTGCAATCTTCGCTGTATTGGATGCTATGCTGGGGCGTATTCAAAAAAAGATGACCTACCAAGAAAATATTTTGAAAAAGCAATCGAAGAAGCACGCGCAATGGGTATCAAATTTATAACTATTTCCGGTGGAGAACCATTTGCTCGCGAAGACATACTTGATGTATTTGCAAAATATAGCGATGTATTTTTTCAAGTCTATACCAATGGCACTTTTATCAATAAAGAAAAAGCAAAGCAACTAGCTAAGCTTGGCAATGTTGTGCCTGCAATATCAGTGGAAGGATTTGAGAAAGAAACAGACGCCCGCCGCGGCAAAGGGATTTGGAAAAAAGTCATGCAAGCAATGGATAATCTTTATGAAGTTGGTGTACCATTTGGATTTTCTGCCACTCCTACAAGAGTCAACGCTGATATTTTAATCCAAGATAAATTTATCGATCTTATGATAAAAAAACATGCAATCTTTGGTTGGTTTTTTCACTATATTCCGATTGGCAAAAATCCAGATCTAAATCTTATGCCAACTCCTGAACAACGAGATTTATTGCGACGCACCATCCAACACAAATGGAGAAATAATAAAGGCATTTTTATAGGTGATTTTTGGAATGATGGACCAGCCGTTGGTGGCTGTATGTGCGGAGGTAGTATGTATCTGCATATAAATGTTCATGGTGATATAGAACCTTGCGTATTTGTACAAATGTCAGTAGACAATATCAAAAAAACCACTTTAGAAGAGGCCTTGAAATCAAAACTTTTTGTGCATTTACGCGATCATAATCAATCTGTACGAGCAGCACATCCTGCTTCGGAAAATTTATTAACTCCTTGTATGATTATTGATAATCCTGAAGTCTTAAGAAATTGTGTAAAAAAATGTAAACCACGTTTTTCCTACCCCGGAGGAGAAGATATAGTTTGTTCAAAACAGACTTGTAACTTTTTAGATAATTATTCAAAAAATTATCATAAAATTGCAGATCGGGCATGGGACAAAGAATTCGGCAAAAAGTTTTACAAGGAAAAGAAAAAACTTTGTAACAATGAAAAATAAAAAAACACTAATTATTGAAAAATCATTGATTTTATTTAAAAATAATTCTTTTTTTGCTATTTCCACACAGGATCTAGCCAAACGCTTAAATATTCAAAAATCTTTATTATTTTATTATTTCAAAAATAAAACCAATCTTTACTATGAGGTGATAAATAATTATTTTGAAAATTTAAAAAATAAGTTTGCAATTATTTTTAAAAAAAATTTATCTGCAGAAAAAAGACTGCAATTATTGTCGGAATTATATCTGCACGAACTAGACAATAGTGAGCTAACTGATCTTATCAATATAGTAAATAAAAATAGCAAGCAACCAATTACGGATTTGGTTTATCAAATTCAAGAAGAAATCATTAATTTTTTTTCTTTGGTTGTCGAAGAAGGTATACGGAAAGGAGAATTTAGAAAAGCCAATGCTTACAATATGAGCTTGGCGCTAATAGGTTATTTGGATAAAAACAAACAATATAATATCAAACTAAAAAAAAATTGGTTTGAATTTTTACTAAAATAATACTGAAGGAAAAATTATGAATGTTATCAAAAAGGTAACTGACAATGCCAAAAAAGCTGCGTTTAAGCACGCAATCAATGGCCTGAATATGGCTTCCGATGAAAATATTGTTAAAGTGATGGATGCACTTCTTTGGTTGATGCCAGATGATTATGAATGGTTAATAAAATCTGTAAAGAAATCCGTAAAAGATCGTGATGCATTTTTTGTTTTTTTGCGACGCTTCTTAAATGAAACAAATCCAAATTGTCGCGATAAATTTTTGGTAAATTTTGCTGCACAAGGTGTATTTATCAATAATGATATTAAAAAGAAATTGCGTGCAGAGGGAAAAACTTCTCCAACTACTGTTTTAATTAGTCCATCAATGCGTTGTAATCTTGATTGTGTTGGCTGCTATGCTGGACGATATAGCAAAAAAGACGATATGGATCCAAAATTATTTGATCGTATTTTAACTGAATCAGAAGAAGCAGGAGTACCATTTTTTACCATTCTTGGTGGCGAACCTTTGATATATAAAGATCTACTACCGATGTTTAAAAAACATAAAGATTCATTTTTCCAATTTTATACCAATAGTACATTGTTAACAGAAGATGTCGTCAAAGAACTTGCGAAACTTGGCAATGCTATTCCGATGATTAGTATTGAAGGATGGGAAGAACAAACCGATGCTCGTCGCGGCAAAGGAACATACAAAAAAATCTTAAAAGCTATGGCGCTACTTAAAAAAGAACGTATTCCGTTTGGTGTATCAGTAGCAGTAACTAGCAAAAATGTTGATATTGTATCAAGTGATGAATTTATCCAATTTTTAGTCGATCAAGGAGCATTTTTAGCTTGGTGGTTTCTATATATGCCAATAGGAAAAGAACCGGATCTATCTTTAATGCCTACTCCAAAACAAAGAAGAATGATGTATGAAAGAGGCAAGGAAATACGCAGTAAATTTCCATTTTTCTTGATTGATTTTTGGAATGACGCTCCATACGTTGGCGGATGTATTGCTGGTAAAGAATATATTCATATCAATACTAAAGGCGATGTTGAACCTTGTATCTTTACTCACTTTGCAGCTGATAATATCAAAGACAAGTCGTTGTTGGAAGTAATGAATAGTGACTATTTTAAAGCGCTTCGTTCCAGACAGCCATACAATGATAACCTATTTATGCCTTGTATGTGGATTGACAATCCAGAAGTCGCGCGTGAACTACATAAAAAGTATGGAGTTTACCCAACTCATCCTGATGCAGAATTTATTATTGACGATCCAAAAACCAAAAAGGCAATTGATAAATATGCTAAAGAAATTGCCAAAGAATTTGAAGAACCATGGCATGCTCAACACTGTAAAAATTGTCAGCACAAATGTAAATAATTTTTACCAAAAGAAAAACGCTCCTTATAGGGGCGTTTTTTATTTATGGATAATATGCTTCCCCGAATATTTTCGGAGGAATATCATAATTTGCTTTACGCTCAGGTAAAGCATAAGATATTTCCTCAAAAAAAGAAGAGGAAAGATCTTTTTCATAAAAAGATAATGAGGAAATTTCTTTTTTCATTGTTTGAATTATAGCATTCAAACTTTCTTCATTATCCGGAGCAAATGACTTAATTTGTTTATAAAAATTTTGATTTTGATAAATTTTTTTACCGAGGCTTAAAAAAAATTGATCAGAATTTTCTATTTTGCTACCAAAATAAATATTAAATAAATTTTTTCTTAAATAT
Organism: uncultured Candidatus Saccharibacteria bacterium; assembly: GCA_964516525.1. Classification (GTDB taxonomy): domain Bacteria; phylum Patescibacteriota; class UBA1384; order JAMDBS01; family CAYSHH01; genus CAZFAN01. The sequence goes on from CAZFAN010000016.1 coordinate 3,763, forward strand.
TTTGTTGCGACAAAATATGTTTTATAAACAGAAATTGTTCCAACAATTTCTTTCCAGATCCGTACGACATTAACATTGTAATTTGCCGTAACAGATATATCGTGGACTAATTGTTTTTGGTATCCACGATATCCTCCTTGGTCAAAAACTACAAATCTTTCATAGATCCTTGCTGATAAAAAACCAAGGATCGTCATAAAGATATTTTTACCCATATTTTGCCACCTCCTATATTTTAATGAGCTAATTTATCTTATACTATCATATTTTTTGTAAAATAAAACAATCAAATTAAAATAGCCCGGGGTGGAGCTATTTTAATTAGGTTATTTAAATTGTGTTTTTTATTATTTTACGTTGCCGGGGGACTTTTTCCTAATTCTTTATGATGTGAATCTTTGATTGCTCTTGCGGGATCTGAAACTATTAGCAATGTAAATTTGTTCATAGTTGTCCCTTTTTTATTTAATATTTTGCTCGAGCATCTATTAATACAAATGTTTTTTGATAAAAGTACATAATATTTTTTACAATTTATATCAAAGTTTTTGGTTAAAAAAAGGCTCAAATTCAATAATTTGAGCATGCGGGTTATCTTCTTATAATTTGCTTGATTTTTTCTAAATCTTTTTCTTCAAGTTTAAACTCTGTCATGATAACATTATCTCTATATCTGTTACCATTAATAATGGTAAAGGAAAAAACAGTTTCTTCTTCACCTTTTTTACTTCTTTTAATGAAGTCAATAACCATATCGACTTCATTACTTTTTGCAACCACTTCAAAACCTTCTACAATTTTTTTACCACAAGTAAATGACGCCTTGCGGTAAAAATTTTCTTCATTGTTATCTTCTATTTTTTCTTTGTTAAAAAACGCTACAAGTTTCTTGATTTTTTCTTCATCTTTTACTCTAAACTGTGTTTTATGCAAAGTAATTTCCATGTAGTCAATTTTTTTGTCGCAGTTTGCTATCATATTTTTCACCTCCTTTTTGTTAAAGAATACTAATTATTGAAACAATTTTATGAGATATTGTCAATTTTTAGATAAAAAAAATAGAGAGAATCGCAGTTATATTTTTTTACTGCTATCTCTCTTAAAAACTACATTATAGTCATATCTTTTTCTTTAGTGATAGGGAAAATCCCCCACTGCATTTCATCACCGCTGATTACTTCTGCGCCATAATAGCGCAAGTCGACGTCTTCGTCGATAATTTCAAACATTTCTTTGGTTGCGACATTTAACGTCGCAAAGGGGATATAACTATTTTTCATTAACTCCCCCTTTTTGGAATAATGCGCCCGAATATCATCCTCATTCTTAATTCCCCCTCGATGATAGAAGAAATGGTCGGCATTTTTAATTTCAAAGTCAGAATCTTTGACTTTGAAATCTATAGCACCCCGATCTTTTAGTGCGTAGAATATTCTTGCTACCACCTCCTCATCGGTGAGATTATATTTGTTGTCTTTCGTCAAAACGACAACCTTTCTGTTTAAGTCTATTATTCCAAGCATTGGCTCGGATTTAGGCATAAACTGTCCAGCTTGACGGTAAATGATCCTATCAGATACACTGAATCCGCCAGCTACTACCAAAACTTGCTGGTAATAACTCATTTTTTTCTCCTTTTTAACCAATGTTCTTGTAGAATTAAAGGGATTTTCCCTACATTAGTCTAAATCATACTAACTCTCTATGAGTAGTGGTGAAAGCACAAAAACACCCTCAACGCTACTCACAGATAAAAATCAAAAAAGATTTCAAGGAGAAAATAATGATATTATTTACTTTTTAATGTACATCTTATGAAAAATGAACCTGTTATTCAGATTCACACCAAGAGGTCAATTATATTGTATTCCCTCCTGATGTCAACCCAAAAACAATAACATTTTCAGATTTTTAACTTGAAAGTATACCATAAAATCTTGCTTTTGTCAAGGTTTATATATACAAAATCGGTGCTACAAAATTATATATCAATAGCTATTGATATAGTTATTATATTATATTAATATAGATATATGGATACAACAGAAAAATTATTTATTTTTTTACAGATAATTTCAGACAAAAATAGGATGAATATATTGGCTTATCTTAAAAATGGCAAAAAGTGCGTATGTGAGATTTGGAAAAATATAAATTTATCACAAAACCTTACATCTTATCATCTCAAAATACTTTATGATTATGGCCTAATCAGATCTCAAAAAAAAGGATTAAAAGTCTTTTACGAATTGAATAAAAATATTTTGCAAAAAAATCTTACACAACTCAATAATTATTTAAATATAGAATAAGGGAAAAAAATGATAAAAATCAGAATCCTAGGAATGGGATGTTCAAATTGCAAACAATTACACGATAGCACTCTAAAAATAATTGATAAGTTAAAAATAAAATGTGATGTCGAATATGTCACTGATATTCAAAAGATTGCTTCTTTTGGAATTATGCAAACTCCAGCATTGATGATAAACAATAAAATTGTTATCGCCGGTTTGATTCCAGATTTAAAAGAACTTGAAAAAATTATAACTCAAAATTTAAACAATTAAGTTGTATGAATATTTGGTATTTATTACAAAAATTTGCCGACTGGATTACTTATCAAGTTTTTGATATTCCAATAAATAGTTTATTAGGTAATTCTATAAATTTTTTTATTTTTGATACATTAAAAATCTTTATTCTTTTAATAGTAATTATTTTTGCAATAACTATTATTAGAACTTATTTACCACCTGAAAAAATAAAAAATATCTTATCTCATAAGAACAAGTTTGTAGGAAATATTTTAGCATCGCTTTTAGGAATCATTACTCCATTTTGCACCTGCTCGGCAATTCCATTGTTTTTGGGCTTTGTTGAAGCCGGTGTTCCACTAGGAGTTACTTTCTCTTTTCTAGTAGCATCTCCGATGATCAACGAGATAGCACTAGTAATGCTTACCGGATTGTTTGGCATAAAGATTGCATTAGTCTACATAGCAAGTGGACTCATTATTTCCATACTATCAGGCATTATTATTGGAAAATTAAATGCAGAAAATCTTCTGGAAAAATTTGTTTTAGAAAATAAGAGTAAAAATGTAAAATTTCAAGAACAAACATTATCCTTTTGGCAACGAATTGATTATGCCAGAAAATATACCTTGGGTATTTTTAAAAAAATTTGGTTATATGTCATCATCGGTATAGGTATCGGTGCTTGGATTCATGGTTATGTACCGATAGAATTTATTACAAACTATGTAGGTAGTGGACATTGGTATAGTGTACCATTGGCAACAATTATTGGAATTCCGCTTTATTCTAATGCAGCTGGTATTATTCCTTTGATTCAAGTACTCACCGAAAAAGGAGTGCAAATTGGTACAGCTTTGGCTTTTATGATGGCCGTTACTGGATTGTCACTGCCAGAATTTATTATTTTGAAAAAAGTTATGAAGCCAAAAATTATATTAATTTTCGCAGGAATAGTGGGACTGGGAATTATTTTTACTGGATATTTGTTTAATTTTATTCTGCGATAATTTTATTATGTCACTTTCACTCGGCACAGCAGGGACTCAATAATAACTATTCCATTTGAACTAAAATCAGATTGCCAGAGCCGGGAAAATCTAGGAAAATCCTAAAAAAAATGAGCTTAAACAAATTGTATGAGCTAACGTGTAAAAGTTATTTAGTTCAATTCTATATAAAAAATAAGGAGAAGCGCATTTGCGATCTCCTTGTTTAGTTCTTTATTCGCGGCCACTAGACCATAAATGGGCCGTTGTGTCTTCTCCTTTATCTATATTTTCTAAAATTTCTTCTATTCGCTTAAGACACCAAAGACATCTGTCTTTGTTAAAAACAGCCGACTCTCTCGCATCGTCAATACAAAATTGACTACAATAATTATATTGAGAGGCACAGTCTGCTGCCTCAAGAATCTTCTGCATCGCATGATATTCATTTCCTTGACGAATAGTCAATGATGATGCCAACCTGAGCACATGTTTATGCTCCTTGAAATAAGCGTAGGGCGACTCCCTTCCTTGCTGGTGGAGGTCATCCTCTGCAGGGTTTTCTCCTGCATATTTTTCTAACCAATTATTGGCCCATTCTTCCCACTCTTTTACCGGTAATGTCATTACCGATTTAATTTCCCTTATTTTATCGGCAATTTTTTTTGCCAATTCAAATTTGTTCATTTCTTCCTCCTCTTTCTCGCTTGCGCGAAACCCTTATCCATTTCTCTGCCATTGCTGGTTCAGAGTGCCTCGGGTAAATTTTTAACGACCTAAAAAATAACTAGTAATTATAAGTTAAAATCTTGCTTTTGTCAAGGTATAGAGGGTATAATTGGGAAAAATAAACACAGATCCTTCGACTTCACTCAAGTGGGCTTCGCTCATGATGACAGATGGAGAAAAATGGCTTTATCAATCGGAATAGCAAGGACTCAGTAGCGAAAATTCCTTTCAAGATTAAAATTAAAGTCCCAAAACCAAGAAAAGCAAGAAAAATTGTTAAAAGAAATAAAAAAGGGCAAATAGTTAGTACTAAAATTTAAAGTATTTATTAAAATAATGTATTATATAAATAGATTATATGTTTTGTTTAGGAGGGATAAATGATTAGTACTATCTGTAATTATTTATTAGAACATCAGGGCATTGTAGGCATCACAGTGGTTATAGCCATTATAGTGTTTTTAATTGGTTGGAAACTGTCAGAATTTTATAATGAAACAAAAAAAGTTAATAAAAGCTTTCCTGAAATTAAAGATAAACTAAGTAGTATAGATAGCAGTTTAAATACCCTAAACACAATTCTGATAGAAAAAGAAATTATAAAAAGCTCTATCTATTCACAGGCAAATAGCCCGAGAATAGTAAATGAATCTGGTAAAAAAGTATATCAACAAAGCGGTGCGAAGAATATTTTAGAAGAAAATTCTAATAATCTCATAAACGAATTAGAGAAATTAGATAATAGGTCATTGCTCAAATTAGAACAGAATTGTCTTAAAGTTATGATTTCAAAAATGAATACCGACGAGTTCAAACCAATACAAGATTTTGCTTTCCAAAACCCTAATTTTCAGGATAAACCCTTAACCTACACAGATATTTTATATATAATGTCAATATATTTAAGAGATATTTATATAAATAAACATCCCGAGTTGAAAGAAGCAAAATAAAAAAGGCAGGGAAGCTACCCCTGCCAAGACTTATTATTTCTTGTGTTTGGTTTTATCAACCAAAAAGAATTTTTGTCTTACGCCAAAAATATTTGGCGGAGTTTTTTCACCCTTAGTCAGAGTGATTTCTGTATTAGCACCAGATGGTCGATACTGACCCGATTCAGGTGCTTTTTTGCCAGTATAGGCAATTACAGATTTCTTCGGCATTTTAACTCCTTTCTAAGCTATTTAAAATAGCGAGAAGTCAGCTTATTCAAGCCTAAAGCACTATCTATCGCTTAGAAAGAATTTATAGAGTATTTCCCTGCAATTATTTTTTACCAAAATTATAATTCAATATCAATGATAATAAACTATATAAATTGCTCTAATTTAATTTTAGTACTAATATAATCTCCGCCTTCTTTATTATCTAAACAGAATCTCAATCTATCTTTCTCAAAATCTTTGTCTATTTTTCGTATTGGAATTTTAATATCTTCAAGTTTTAATTTACTTGAAATTTCTTTGGGTCTATATTCTTCGCCAGTATTATAAAAAGCTCTTCTTTTATTACATTCTTTACACTCGTAAAAAAACAAAATTTTATTATTTTTGCCATCAATAGAACTATCTAAACTCTTTATAGCAACTTCCATTTTTTCGTTGCAATATAAGCAATAAATTTTGGGTGTTTCCGTATTTGCCAGAAAATTATCTTTTTTCTTATCTTCTTCCATCCATTCACCAATTATTCTATCTCTGTTGGCATATCTTTCACCTTGTGCAGTATAAAGCAAAACTTTAAAAGTTAAAATCTCTACTTGATATTTTTTGGATTTCTTCTTTTTGAGTTCAATTTTTTTGAGCTTATTGTCTAATCTGCGACATTCATCAACTGTAAATCTATCATAAAGATTCTCATAATAATTTTTACCTTGTAGATATCTTTCGACAACCATTGTTTCAATTAAAAGTTTATTGTTATGGTAGAATCGGAATTTGAATATACTGCATTGGTGATATTAGCACTCGTTGGTATTTCATAAACAACAAAGCCTTTAGCCGAGCTGTTGACAGTAACAACTGTGCCAATTTCAATTTGAGGCTTTTTCTCAGTTTTATAAGTAATTTCATAACTATGACCTTCCGAATCCCTGAGTGTTAAATTAGTAGGATTCACACTATCGGATTGATTTGAACTATTAAAATAAGTTAGTTCTGTTGAAACAAACTTCATTCCATCATCTGGTTTATCCCAAGAGCTAGAAGGGGTGTAATCGGAAAGTGAAGATACTATCAAACTAAAATTACCTCCAATATCTAATTTGTCACCTGCCTTACCAGCTGATTCTTTTTTATTGGCTGAACTGCTGTCTCCTATCCCTATAATATCTTCAATCATCCAATTATAACCTTTCCAAAAATTACCGTCTTTCACAAATTTAAATTGAATGGGTACTTTTAGAATCCAAGCCTCCATCTCAATTGTAGCGGTTGCTGTATTTTTTTGTTCCTCAACGCTTTTGATAGTAACTACTATATCTTTGTTGGAACTGTTATCTTCACTTTTTGTGTCAGAAATATCTTTATCAAATTTATCTAATACGCTTGCTTTATAATACTTGCGAATATTTTCCTTATCTTTATCAGTGGTTTCTTTCTTTTGCATAAAATCAATAATTTTTTGTGTAATTTGCTGTGGTGTTTCTTTTGGAGGGTTGAAATAAAACATTTTTATTACCACTAAAGACCCGAGAAAAATAATGATTCCAATAATAATTGGGATAATT
>CAZFAN010000017.1:0-10120 GCA_964516525.1 uncultured Candidatus Saccharibacteria bacterium
ATGCAATTCGTCACACTGATATCGTTTCTACCGAATCAGGTGGTATTACTCAGCATATTGGCGCTTATCAAGTACAGTGGAAAGACAAAAAAAACAATCTTACACCTATTACTTTTTTAGATACTCCGGGACATGAAGCATTTTCAGCAATGCGTGCACATGGAACAAATATTACTGATATTGCAATTTTAGTAGTTGCCGCAGATGATGGTGTTAAGCCACAAACTAAAGAAGCTATCTCTCATATCAAATCTGCAAATATTCCAGTAATTGTCGCCATCAACAAAATAGATAAACCAGGAGCAGATCCTGATCGTGTTAAGCGCCAGCTTGCCGACTTAGGTTTAAACCCCGAAGAATGGGGCGGCGATACTGTTATGATAGGTATTTCTGCAAAACAAAAAATGAATATCGACGGTTTATTGGATATGGTTATTTTAGTTGCCCAAATGCAAGATCTCAAATCTCAATTTGATGGCAAAGTAGAGGGTGTTGTTATTGAATCCCACATGCAATCAGGGGTAGGTCCAGTAGCGACAGTTTTAATCAATCACGGCACATTGAAAAAATCAGACGCAATTGTTATTGGCAATCATGTTACTGGAAAGATTAAAATAATGGAAAATTATTTAGGCAAACGTATCGCTGAAGCTACTCCGGCCATGCCTGTAAAAATTGCTGGATTATCCAATGTACCAAATTTTGGAGATCGCTTAGTCCAAGTAACTGACGAGCGTGAAGCTAAAAGTATTGTTGCCTCCAATCTTGCCAAAGAAAAAAGTTTTGGCATTTATGAAGCTTCTGAGGCAATAAAATCTGGAAAACTAAAAGAATTATCCATTGTTCTTAAGGCTGACACCCAAGGATCACTAGAAGCAATAAAAAATACCATTGAACAACTCAGCACTGATAAGATAAAAGTAAAAGTAATTTCTTCTGGTGTTAGTGTAATAACCGAAAATGATGTGAATATGGCTATTGCCTCAAAAGCACTAATCATGGGTTTTAAAGTTGCTATTCCAGAACCAGTCAACCAAGCTGCTAAAGATAAAAAAATTCAAATTAAGCAATATGACATTATTTATCGTCTAATAGAAGATGTACAAGCAGTATTGGAAGGCTTGGTTGAACCTGAAATAAATATCGTTTCACTAGGAAAATTATCAGTAATTAAAATATTTCATAAAATTGCTGAACGCAAACTTGTCGGCGGGAAAATTACAGAAGGTAAACTCGTCGAGGGAAAAAAAGTTCGTATTATTCGCAATAATGAAGAAATCGGTAGTGGCAAATTGTCGACCATTCAAATTGGCCCTGACAAAGTTACAGAGGCAGAAAAAGGTACTGAATGTGGAATTGCTATATCAACAAAAGTCTCAATCAAACCAAAAGATATTATTGAACAATTCAAAGAAGAAAAAGTATTATAAAATTTATTATTAATAATATTTATAAAAATACTCTGCAAATAGAGTATTTTTATTTTTGCAAATTTAATTTATTTTTATTATAATTAATTTAAGAATCAATTAACATACCAGGAGGGTACTTGGTGGCTGATGCAATGACTAAAATCTTAGGAATAAAAGACGAAATAACGTATTTTTGGTCTTCAATAAGCTTTACAAAAAGCCCTTTTTTTATTCTTGATATTCTCATCGTCTCATTGCTAATATACTGGATCTATATTTTTTTAAAAGAAACAAGAGCAATCCGTATTCTTTATGGTATTATTTTACTAATTATTTTATTTTTAATTGGCAAATTGCTTAATTTAGTCGCCTTAAATTATCTATTGAACGCTCTTACGACCATGTTTGTAGTCGCAATTCCTGTGATCTTTCAACCAGAATTGCGAGCACTATTAGAAAAACTTGGACAAGCCGATATAGTCAGTGACTTTAAAAAAATGCGTAGAAGCGATATATCAGATATGGTAAATAAAATCACTTCTGCTATTGATAAATTAGCCAGAACAAAAACTGGGGCGTTGATAGTTATTTGTCAAAAAACAGGCTTAAAAAATTATATTGATACTGGTGTAATTTTAAATTCTAGTATTTCTGAAGAATTACTAATATCAATATTTAATACAAAAACTCCATTACATGATGGCGCAGTAATAATAAAAGGCAACAAAATCGCAGCTGCAGCCTGTACTTTGCCTTTATCAGAAGACAAGTTTTTACATATTGGCACAAGACACAGAGCAGCTTTAGGCTTATCAGAACAAAGTGATGCCATCATCATCGTTGTTTCCGAAGAAAAAGGAACAATTTCTGTTGCTTCGAAAGGTATCTTAAATCAAGATATAGACTTAAAAAAATTAAAATTATTGTTAAACGCAATTATATTACAAGGAAGACAAAAAAATAAATAAATATGCTAAAAATAATTACCAACAATTGGCAAATCAAACTAGTTTGTTTACTAATAGGCTTGAGCTTTTGGGCTTATGTTTCAGCAAATACTGTTACATTGGACAAATTTCCAGGTGGCATAGAAATAGAAAAAAGGAATACGCCAGCAAATATGGTTGCTATTACTGACACCAATACAGTTGATATAGATATTGTTGCTGAAAAAAGTTTATGGTCAAAAATTTCAACCGACTCAGTAAAAGCCTATATTGATCTAAATAATCTTACAGAAGGTACGCACGAAGTGCCAGTACAGTTAGATATTGCCGTCTCGGGTATTCAAATAAACAACTATACGCCAAAAACTGTTTTAGTACGTATTGAACCAAAAATTTCTAAAAAAATACCAGTCAATGTCAAAATTGAAGGTAGTGCAGGAGATGGACTTGTCGCATCAGTTCCCGTAATCTCTCCCGAAGAAGTAGAAATATCTGGTGCGAAAAGCTCAATTGACAATATTTTAGAAGCAACTGCAGTTATTAGACTAGATGGAGAGACAGATGATATTAATAAAAAGGTACAAATAGTTGCCCTAAATGCCGAAAATGAAAAAATCAACAATATCACTTTCAATCCGTCTGAAGTCGAAGTTAATATTCCAATTGTTAAAGCAGAACTAACTAAATCTGTTGGTATAAAAGTACAAACTACAGGTCAAGTCTCAACAGGATACTGGATATCAAGTATTACAACAAACCCAGCTGAGATTAGTATCGCTGGAACTACTAGTGTATTAAAAACAATTAATTATCTTGAAACAAAACCGATAAACATTGAAGGGATCGATAAAAACATCACTAGAACTGTTGACATCAACGTCCCTGGCGGAGTCACTTTGGTAGACCAAATCAACACTATAAGCGTCAGTATAGAAGTCAATCAACAAACAACAAATAAACAAATAAACCCTAAAATTGTATATAACAATCTATCATCGTCATTGAAAGTTGACTCCATTGAACCGCAAAATGTAAATTTAAATATTTCTGGCAGTAATAAAATAATCGAAAGCGCTAGTGCTGACAATATTAAATTAAATCTTGATTTATCAAAATATACATCAGAAGGATCTTATTATATTGACATTAACAACAATATGGTTGAAGCTACAGACGGAATAACGGTTCTAAATATTCTTCCTTCAAGCATCAAAGTAAATTTATCAAAAAAGTAGCTGCTTTCTGTGGATAAATATTTTTTTTCAGGAGGAAGTAAATAAAAAAGTTATGTGTTATAATAAAGATAATATATGATAAACAATTTATCAGAAAATAATAAAGCGCATGCTGGTATGCATTTGTTGATAGCGCTAACTATAATAATATTTGCTATAATCATCAGATTTTCACCGACTGCTAATAATACTTTAGCTGTCACAAATTCCGAGGCTCCGTATTTAGACCCAGTAGATACTGCTTTTAGTGTAGAAAAAATTAGTTTATATACTCCAAATATTACTGAAAATTTGCAAGCTTTAGAAGAAAGCTTATTTTTTTCTCAAGCAAAAAGTGCTGACTATTTAGATAAGAATTTAGCGAAAAATAATTTCAGTACCCAACAAACTCAACTTGAACGCGAATATGTTATTCAAGATGGTGATACCATTAGCACAATTGCAGAAAAATTTAATATGCATGTTGGTACAATATACGAACGAAATAATTTAAGTGCAGATAATATAGAGTCAATTCATCCAGGAGATAAAATAGTTATTCCTGCTTATGATAAAACTGATTCACAAACATGGTTGGCCGATCTAAATGACAAAAAAGAACAAGAAAGACAACGTTTATTGGCCTTACAAAAAGAACAAGAAGAACAAGAAAGACAAAACCAACTTGCCTTAGCTGCCGCATCACGATCAGTATATACTCGAGATACTGCAACTACAACATCATCATATTCATCATCTGCTGATTATCAAGGAACAAATACCACTTCAGTTAATACTTCTGGATCAAATGGTTATCCTTATGGATGGTGTACATATTATGCTGCATCTAGAAAAAGTGTGCCATCATCTTGGGGAAATGCAGGCGAATGGCTATCAAGTGCACAATCAGATGGTTATTCGACTGGTTCTTCACCATCCGCTGGTTCTATTGTAGTAACTGGAGAGTCATGGTATGGTCATGTTGCCTACGTAGAATCAGTAAACGGTGACGGATCAATTACTGTCTCAGAAATGAATTACAATGGCTGGGGTGTCACCTCTAGTCGTACTATTAGCGCAGGTAGCCCAATTATTAAAGGATATATATACTAATTTTTGTTATTTTTTTAAAAATTAAAGCTTAAAGGCTTTATTTTTTTATTAAAAAATGATATTATATTTAATCTAATTAATTTTATTATGTTTATAGACGAAGTAAAAATAAATATTGAAGCAGGAAAAGGTGGCGATGGAGCCGCCAGTTTTAGACGTGAAAAATATATACCAAAAGGTGGTCCAGACGGTGGAGATGGTGGTAAAGGTGGAGATATTATTATCAAGGTTGATAATAATTTAGACACATTATCTCATTTTAATTCGAAAAAATTTTATAAGGCAGAAGATGGTGAACGCGGCAAACACCGCCGCATGCACGGCAAAAACGGCCAAGATATCGTCTTATCTGTTTTACCAGGCACAGTAATTTATGAAATAATTAATGGTTCAAAAGAAAAAATAGTTGATTTATTAAACGAAAAACAAAAATATATTATTGCTAAAGGTGGTCAAGGTGGTCTTGGTAATGATCATTTTAAATCAGCAACGCATCAAGCCCCAAGAGAATTTACTCCTGGTGAACCAGGAGAGAAAAAAGAATTAATATTTGAACTTAAGCTTATTGCAGATGTTGGATTAGTCGGACTACCAAACGCCGGCAAAAGCACTTTAATAAATGCCATATCAAATTCTAAGGCTCAAATAGCTTCATATCCATTTACAACAGTAATTCCCAATTTAGGTGTCGTCAATTATAAACAAAATCGATTTATCGTTGCAGATATTCCAGGACTAATCGAAGGAGCATCAACAGGTAAAGGATTAGGTCATAAGTTTTTACGTCACATTGCTCGAACTAAAATTATAATTCATCTTATTGATATCAACGATGAAAATGTCATCGATAATTACACTAAAATCAATAAAGAACTAGAAAAATATGAAGACAATCTAATCACGAAAAAACAATTAATCGTTTTTAATAAAATTGATACCTTAACAGATAAACAATTATTGAAAAAGCAAAAAAGCTTCAATAATTTTTTTAAAGACAAAAAATCATTATATATATCTGCTGCTGGTAGAATAAATCTTGATCAACTACAAGATGCTATTCTAGAAACAATAAATACTTGACAATTTATAGTTTTTTAGTATAATAAAAACAAATAAGAAATAAAGATAGTACACGTGGAAGACAAACGTCAAAATATCATATCTTAGTCTTAATTTAAGACCCTTCTTGAAGACGAAGGTATTTTTTGTATTCATTTCATAATTTAATTATTAATATTTATTATATTTTTGCATAAATTAAAGGGAGACTTTTATTATGATCCAAAGAATCTATCCCAAGGGCTTAAGAGCTCAAGCTCAGTTACCAAATTTAATTAATATTCAACTTGATTCTTATAATTGGTTTATTCAAGAAGGAATCAAAGAATTATTAGAAGAAATATCACCGATTAAAGATTTTACAGAAAAAAATTTAAGTCTTGAATTAGGTGAATATTTTTTTACAGAACCTAAATATGACGCAGCTACTGCTAAAGTTAAAAACCTAACCTATAAATCATCTCTTAAATGTAAAGCAACTTTGACTAATCTAGTTACAAAAAAGTCAAAGACCGCAGAAATTTTCTTAGGTGATTTTCCTATTATGACTGCACGTGGTACATTTATTATTAACGGAATCGAGCGTGTAGTTGTTACTCAAATTGTTCGATCATACGGTGTACTATTTGTAAAAAATATTGTAACTGGTAGAAAACTTTTTGGTGCTAAGATGATTCCTTCACGTGGCTCATGGCTTGAGTTTGAAACTTCTCCAAAAGATATATTGTCAGTTAAAATTGACAGAAAAAGAAAAATTCCGATCACTACATTTTTACGTGTAATCGGCCTAGAAACAGATGAAGCAATTCTAAAAACATTTGCAGATGTTGATACAAATCCGGATCATCAATATATAAAATCTACATTGACCAGAGATGGTGCTAAAACAGTTGATGACGCTCTTATTGAAGTTTACAAACATATTCGTCCTGGTGATTTAGTGACTGCAGAATCAGCAAGATCATTTATAGAAGCCATGCTTTTTAATCCAAAAAGATATGATTTAGGACGCGTTGGCCGCTATAAAATCAATAAACGTCTAAATTTAGACTTCTCAGAAGATGTTAATAATAGAATTCTTAAACTTGAAGATGTAGTTGCTATTATCAAAGAAATAATTTCATTAAATAATGATCCTGTTGCTGAAGAAGACGATATTGATCATCTTAAATCACGTCGTATTCGTGCAGTTGGCGAACTTGTTCAGGGTAGATTGCGCGTTGGTTTATTAAGAATGGAACGATTTATCAAAGATCGCATGAGTGTTGTTGACCCCGATGTTGCTGTTCCATCACAACTAATTAACAATCGTCCTATCCAAGCTGTTTTACAGGAATTTTTTGCCTCTTCACAATTATCACAATTTATGGATCAAACCAACCCAATATCAGAGCTTGAACATAAACGCCGCTTGGCTGCTACTGGTCCTGGAGGTCTATCAAGAGAACGTGCTGGATTTGAAGTTCGTGATGTGCATCCATCTCATTATGGTAGATTGTGTCCAATTGCTACACCAGAAGGTCCAAATATTGGTTTAGTAACTCAATTAGCAACGTACGCAAAAATAAATAAATATGGCTTTATAGAAACTCCATATTATATAGTCAAAAAAGAAAAAGGTAAAAAACCACAAGTTACTTCAGAATTAAAATACATAGACGCTGCAACCGAGGACAAATACATTATCGCTCCAGCTTCTACAAAAACCGATAAAGATGGGTATATCGTCGAAGACAAAACAATTGCTCGTCGTGCAGGTGACCCAATTATTATTTCTTCTTCTGAAATCGACCTTGTTGATGTATCGACTAGTCAAACTTTATCAGTATCAACTGCACTTATTCCTTACGTAGAACATGACGAAGCAGCTCGTTCTATGATGGGATCAAACATGCAACGTCAAGCCGTACCATTAGTACAAGCCGAAGCTCCATTAGTTGGAACTGGAATTGAACGCGAACTTGCATATTATACAAACAGTGCTGTTGTTGCAGAAAATGACGGTATTGTAAAATATGTTTCATCAGATCAAATTATCATTACAAACAATAAGAATAAAGACGAAAAATATTTGCTTGAAAAATTTATTCGATCCAATCAAGCAACATGTATCAATCAAAAACCAATTGTAAACATTGGAGATAAAATTAAAAAAGGACAAATGATCGCTGACGGTTCAGCAACAAAGAATGGCGAAATAGCTCTTGGTAAAAACTTACTTGTAACGTTTATGTCATTCAACGGAGCAAACTACGAAGACGCGATTGTATTATCAGAAAAAATGGTACAAAATGATGTATTTACATCAATTCATATTGAAAAATATCCGATTGAAATTCGCGACACTAAGCTTGGACCAGAACTTATCACCAGAGACATTCCAAATGTTGGTGAAGATGCTTTATCCAATCTTGATGAAGAAGGCATTATTCAAATCGGTGCCGAAGTTAACTCAAGCGACATTTTAGTAGGAAAAATTTCTCCTAAAGGTGAAACTGAGCTTACTGCCGAAGAAAAACTATTACGAGCTATCTTTGGAGAAAAAGCAAAAGATGTAAAAGATTCATCTTTGAGACTACCACATGGACAACGAGGTAAAGTTGTTGACGTGAAAATATTTTCTAAAGAAATGGGTGACGAACTTCCAGCTGGTGTTTATAAAATGATTGAAGTATCTGTAGCACAACAAAGAAAAGTACAGGTTGGCGATAAATTAGCTGGTAGACATGGTAATAAAGGTGTAATTTCTAAAATCTTACCAGTCGAAAACATGCCATTCTTACCTGATGGTACTCCAGTTGACATTGTTTTAAATCCACTAGGTGTTGTTTCTCGTATGAACCTTGGACAAATTCTTGAAACTCATTTGGGCTGGGCGGCAGAAAAATTAGGAAATCATTATGCAACACCTGTTTTTAGCGGAATAGATCACGACGCAATCAAAGAAGAATTGAAAAAAGCAGACCTTCCAGAAAGTGGAAAAATACAACTATTTGATGGGCAAACAGGTGAACCATTTGATCAAGAAACAACCGTTGGACAAATTTATATGCTTAAACTGATTCATATGGTTGATGATAAAATTCATGCACGTTCGATCGGACCGTACTCTATGGTTACACAACAACCACTTGGTGGTAAGGCTCAATTCGGAGGTCAACGTTTTGGAGAAATGGAAGTTTGGGCTCTTGAAGGTTATGGTGCAGCGCACACATTACAAGAAATGCTTACTATCAAATCAGATGATGTTGTTGGACGCTCAAAGGCTTATGAAGCAATTATCAAAGGTGAACAAATTCAAAAACCACAAATTCCAGCTGCATTTTACGTATTAATCAGAGAATTACAAAGTATCGGTCTTGATATTGAAATGGTTTACAAAAATAATCAAAATTAAATTAATATAGGGTACTAATATGAATCAAAAACCAACTAATTTAAAACAAAAAAGCTACGATTATCGCCATATGGATTTTGATGCAATTAAACTATCAATTGCTAGTCCAGAAAAAATCGAGCAATGGTCACATGGTGAAATACTTAAACCAGAAACCATAAACTATCGTACTCAAAAACCCGAAAGAGATGGATTGTTTTGTGAACGAATTTTTGGACCGATCAAAGATTTTGAATGTTATTGCGGTAAATATAAAAAAGTTCGTTATAAAGGCGTTGTATGTGATAAATGTGGGGTTGAAGTTACAAGATCATCCGTACGCCGTGAACGCATGGGTCACATCAGTCTTGTTACTCCTGTAGCACATATATGGTATGTTCATGGTACAGCAAGTATTCTCGGCACTGTTTTGGATTTAACTGTAAATGATCTTGAAAAAATTATTTATTTTGCAGGATTTATAATTTTAGAAGTTGATGAAAACATTCGCGAACAAGCTCTTTTGCAACTTGAAGATGAATATCAGTCTCTAAAAAAGAATAAAAATAATTCTAACCCAACAGAACAAGCTAAAATTGATAATATTTATAAAAAAACAAAACAAGAATTACAGTCATTAAGCTATAAAAAAATTCTAACTGAATCAAAATATCGTGATTTATCATTAAAATATGGTCAAATTGTTCGTGTAGGAATTGGCGCTGAAGCAATATTTGAAATTTTAAAAAAGATGGATTTGGATACTGAAATTACAACGATTAAATCAGAAATGAAAAATGATTCTGCTTCAAATCTAAAAAAACAATTAAAACGATATCGAATACTATCAAATTTACATAAGGCAAATATCAAGCCAGAATGGTTAATATTATCAAAATTACCCGTTATTCCACCTGATTTAAGACCAATGGTTCATCTTGATGGCGGACGTTTTGCAACTAGTGATTTAAACGATTTGTATCGTCGTGTCATTAATCG
>CAZFAN010000018.1:0-4109 GCA_964516525.1 uncultured Candidatus Saccharibacteria bacterium
GCAAGAAAACATACAGGTTATCAAAATCTTATTCAAATAGTGACTGCGGCCAATCTTAAAGGTTATTATTATAAGCCACGTGTAGACAAGGAATTTCTTTCAGAACATTCAGACGGACTGATTGCTTTATCTGCATGTTTAGCCGGAGAGGTTCCTCGTCTTATTATGTCTGGAAAAATAGATAAAGCTAAAAAAGCAATTAGCTATTACAAAAATTTATTTGGTGAAGATAATTTTTATCTAGAGGTGCAACATCATCCAGAGCTTCCAGATCAAATAAAGGTAAATGAGGTTATTTTTAAATTAGCCAAAGAAACAAATACAAAAGTTGTCGCTACTAATGATTGCCACTATCTTGAAAAAGAAGACAATGAAGCACATGAGGTATTATTGGCTGTTCAAACCGGAAAAGATTTTGATGATAAAAGTAGATTATCGATGGCAGACATTGATAATTCATTTTATTCTCCAGATCACGCAGAAAAAATATTTGCTAAGCATCCTGAAGTCTTAGCTAATACTTTAGAAATAGCAGAAAAATGTAACGTCGAACTTACTCTAGGAAAAAATATTTTACCCAAGTTTGAACTGCCAGAAGGGCAAACTTCTTTTGGGTATATGAAAGAGTTGGCTTACAAAGGGATGAAAGAGCGCTATGAAAAAGTTACCAAAGATCAGCAAGAGCGTTTTGAATATGAATTAAAAATTATTGAAAAGACAGGTTATGCTGATTATTTTTTAATAGTTCAGGACTATATTAACTGGGCAAAATCGCAAGGTATTATTGTCGGTCCCGGCAGAGGTTCGGCAGCTGGATCAATGGTTACATATTGTTTGGGAATTACTGATTTAGAGCCAACTAGATATGATTTACTGTTTGAAAGATTTTTAAACCCAGAGCGCGTTTCTATGCCTGATATTGATACTGATTTTGCTGATGATAGACGTGGCGAAGTAATCAAATATGTTCAAGGAAAATATGGCATTGATAATGTCTCTCAGATCATTACTTTTGGCACCATGGCTGCTCGCGGATCAGTTAGAGATACCGGCAGAGCCCTTGGGATGAGCTACGCAGAAGTTGACGTGGTTGCAAAGATTATTGATTCTAAGCTGGGAATTCAAGGTTCTTTGGATAATATTACAGAATTACGCCAAATGTATAGTACCAACGACCGCGTGAAAAAATTGATCGATATGGCTAAACGTCTTGAAGGAGTAGCGCGCAATGCCGGTACCCATGCTTGTGGAGTGGTGGTTTCTAATAAGCCATTGGTTGAGTATCTTCCTTTGCAGGTTGCAGCCAAAGGTGAAACAAGTATCACTACTCAATATACAATGAAATATGTGGAAGCGATTGGTTTGCTTAAAATGGATTTTCTTGGGCTATCAAACTTAACTGTGATAAAAAATTGTTTACGAATTATTAAAAAAATATACAAAAAGGATATCGATTTATCAAAAATACCTTTTGACGATAAAAAAGCTTATGAATTGATCTCTAAAGGCAAAACAACAGGAGTATTTCAATTGGAATCTTCTGGTATGAAAAGATACCTAAAAGAACTTAAGCCGTCTGTATTTGAAGATATTATTGCGATGGTGGCGCTTTACCGACCTGGTCCTATGGAAAATATTCCAGATTTTATTGCTGCTAAACATGGCAAAAAGAAAATTACATATTTACATCCCAAACTAGAACCAATATTAAAAAACACATATGGTGTGTTCGTTTACCAAGAACAACTTATGAACATGGCACGTTCTTTGGCTGGATTTACTTATGGTGAAGCGGATGTCCTACGTAAAGCAGTGGGTAAAAAAATCGCTGAATTATTGCAAGAACAAAAAGAAAAAATTATTGCTGGAATGGTTAAAAATGGTATTGTCAAAGAGACAGCACAAAAAATTTGGGCTTTTGTAGAGCCGTTTGCTGCATATGGTTTCAATAAGTCGCATGCTGCTTGTTATGCTCTGATAGCTTATTGGACAGCGTATTTGAAAGCACATTATCCTTCTGCGTTTATGGCGGCATTATTGACCAGTGATTTTGGTGATTTGGATCGTGTAGCAATTGAAATTTCTGAATGTGAAGAATTAGGCATTAAGGTATTGCCTCCGTCAATCAATAAGTCATTTTTAGAGTTTGGTGTTGTTCCAGAAACAGGTAATATTACTTTTGGCTTATCAGCAATCAAAGGTGTCGGATATAAAGTATCTGAACTTATTGTAGACAATCGCATCAAAAATGGTGAATATAAATCCATCGAGGATTTTGTTAAAAGACTAGGACCGGAAGTTGTCAATAAAAAAACAATTGAAAGTTTGACCAAGGCTGGCGCTTTGGATGAATTTGCTGAACGCAACCAAATATTAACTGGCATCGAATCAATATTAAAATATGGTTCAGCAGCACACAAACAAACACAAAGTGGGCAAATTGGATTATTTGATACGCAATCACAAGAAACTTTAGATGAATTCAATAAAATTACCTTACCAGATGTCCCACCTGTTGATAAAAAACAGCGTTTGTCTTGGGAGCGTGAATATCTAGGTATTTATCTAAGCGAACACCCACTTGATGATATTAAACATATTATTAAAAACCATGCTCAAGGTATTCGTACATTGTCAAAAATGGCAGCGGGAAAAACAGTAAGAATCGGTGGAGTTATTACTTCTATTACAAAAATTTTGACTAAGAGAAAAAAAGAGCCTATGTATTTTGCTCGGTTGGAAGATACCAGTGGACATATAGAAGTGCTAGTTTTCCCAAAAATTGTGATGCAAGATACAGAAATTTGGCGTGAAGATAATGTTGTTTTTGTTGAAGGTACTGTCAACACTAAAGATGGAGAACTTAAAGTATTGGCCAATAAAGTTACAGAAATTAGCGAACAGATGAAAAATAGGAAACAAGATTCAATTTATATTGAATTAAATACAAATGCTACCAAGGACACACTTGTAGAAATCAAAGACATTATTGCCACCCATCCTGGAGATAAAAATGTTATTATTAAAATTCCTGCAGGCAACGCTTATAATCAAATTAATACTAAGCAAAAAGTAAAAACAGATAAAATTAAAAATAAAATATTATCAATTATTGGCGTTGAAGATTTTTATTGATAATATTAAATAATAATTGTAAATACAAGAAAGGTTTATATGACTTACGACGTAATTATTATTGGCGGCGGTACTGCAGCTATGTCAGCAGCTATATATACTGCACGAAAAGCACGAAAAACTTTGGTAATTGCTAAAAAAATTGGAGGCCAGACTGCTATAGCTGGTTTGGTAGAAAATTATCCCGGATTTAAACAAATCTTAGGAGTAGAACTATCTTTAACTATTAAAGACCAGGCCAAGTTCCAAGGCGCAGAAATTTTAGAAGATGAAGCAGTTAAAGGTATTAAAAAAGATAAAAATATTTTTGAGGTTGTCACTACAAAAAATAAATATTTAGCCAAAAGCATTGTTATTGCTTCAGGTAAAAAATCACGTGTTTTAAATATTCCAGGTGAAAAAGAATTAATTGGTAAAGGAGTAGCTTATTGTGCTATTTGTGACGCACCTTTATTTAAAGATAAAACCGTAGTTGTAGCAGGCGGGGGAAACTCTGGACTTGATGCGGCTGTTGAACTATTAAAATATGCCAAAAAAATTTATGTTTTTGAATATATGCCTGAGTGTATCGGTGATAAAAAAGTTCTAGACTCACTTAAAAAAGATAAAAAAGTTACAATTATTACTAACGCTCAAATTACCAAAGTCTCTGGAGATGGTTTTATGGATCAATTGGAATATGTTGATCGTACAGATAACAAGAAATGTACAATTAAAGCGCAAGGGCTATTTGTTGAGATTGGTTGGGAAGTCGTAAATGATTTTGTGCCAACTCAGATTAAAAGAAATAAAAAAGGTGAAATAATTGTTGATCAAAAAACGCAAATGACAAATTTGGAAGGTGTTTTTGCAGCCGGAGATGTTACAGATGGACTTTACAAACAAGCTATTATTGCAGCCGGAGATGCCGCAAAAGCAGCAATATCTGTGGATGAATTTTTAAAAAAACAATAAACTTATAGATTGACAAAACA
>CAZFAN010000018.1:4209-9755 GCA_964516525.1 uncultured Candidatus Saccharibacteria bacterium
CAATATCTGTGGATGAATTTTTAAAAAAACAATAAACTTATAGATTGACAAAACATGTTTATTTATGATAATATTTGCGCAAGAAGATCGTTTCTTAAATTTTTTGTTTTTTAAAGGAGGAAAAATGTCTGCGAATAATGAAAAAGTTACAAAAATTGATAAAAAAAAGGAACAAGACAGCGATACACAAAAAATACCTTGCGTAGTATGCAAGGAACTTGTTCCTTTAACCGATGATTATTTTCGTACCTGCAAAAAATGTGGGTATGTAGACCCTTCTTGATTTTTCCTACCTCCCCCTAATCTTAGTATCAGTAGCTATATGCTACTGATTTTTTTTATTTTAAATTATCTGATTATGGGTCTTTGTTTTTTAAGTTTTTCTTCTTGGGTTTGTCTGAGATCTTCACCTGTGTAGATTTTTTTTATTTCAGTTATTTTTTGTTCTATTTCGTAAGGATTAGGAATATTTTTTAGAGTAATTTCTTCTTCAACTACTCCAGAAGTACGAATATAGATTGTTCCTCTGTTTATAATATGATTAGTCACACCATTTTTTTCATAAGAAATAAATAAAATATCTTTCAATGATCCTTCTTTCATAGATTGTGAGAAAAACCCATTTTGTTCATAGCTAATTATTCTTTCTGTGGTCAATAAAAAATATGTTTTACTCCAGCAATAATAATCACGAACAAATTTTAAAATAACAACAATCGCTAACGCTAAAATTACCCAATTAGTAATACCGCTAGATATTTTATAATGTGTTAAAACTAAAATAATTATAACTGAAGCAATAATATACCATAAAACAACTGAAAAAAACCAAGGATGCGGCTTAACTGCTAAAATTACCTTTTCTCCTTTTCTTTCCATTGCTTCTTCTTCTAAATTCTTTTCTAGTTCGATATCTTTATTCATAAAAATTAATTTAAGTATGGCACAACTGCGATACCAAGAATAAAAACAATTATTATAATCCAGATAATAATTTTGACATAAGTTTTTTGCCCTGGAGTTTTTTCGTCTTGCATATTATTTCCTTTCCCGAATCTTCTTAATAATTGATAATGATATTAGTATTATACCCATAACCACAACTAGCCATAAAATAGCAGTTATTTTTCCTTGAGTTTGAGAGCGTAAAGCAATTATTCCAAAAATAATAGAGATAATACTCAAGGTAATCACAGTTTGTTTTACTGAAAACCCAGCTTGTAAAAATTTATGATGCAGATGACTTGTATCTGCGGCAAATATAGATTTTCCTCCTTTGTATCTGGCGATAATAACAATAATGGCATCTAATATAGGAATGCCTAGTACTAAAAATGCCGTTGCTAATTTTGCACCAGAAATAATAGCAAAAGTTGAAATCATCAGTCCAATAAAGCCACTTCCAGTATCGCCTAAAAATATTTTCGCTGGATTCCAATTCAATGGCAGAAAGCCAAGAACACTACCAGCTAATATCAAACAAAGTAAAGCTGTGGCAGCTTGATTTACACTAGGATCAATTGCTAATAAAAATAAAACAATTAATGTTACAAAAGAAATACTTGATGATAGTCCATCGATACCATCAAGCCAGTTTGTGACATTCATCAATAGTACAATCCAAACAGGAACCAGTAAATAAGTCCAATTATTAAGTACAATATTTAATCCGCCCGCAGGATTTGAAACCCACCATATTTTAATTCCAAAAACAACAATAACAATTCCGCAAACAAGTTGGGCAATAAGCTTTATCCATGGTTTTAGGCCTTTAATATCGTCGAATAATCCAATCGCGAGCCAAATAATACTGGCAATTATTAAACCAAGTAGATTTTTATCAATTCCAATAACTTTTTCTTGTACAAATGTTAATAGTCCCGGATCAATAACCAATATTATGCTTACTGTAAGCCAGAAAGCGATAAAAATAGCTACTCCACCTAGTCTTGGGATAGGATTTTTGTGCATATCCCGTTCTCTTGGCTTAGTCATAGCAATATTATTTTTTATAGCATAGCCACGTATAAGATAAGTCAAGCCAAGGCTTACACAAAAACTAAAAATAAATATTAAGATATAGTTTAAAAATGACATATTGATAAATTTATCTAATGTCTAAAAATTATTTTTTAACTTTTCCCCAATTTTTATTATGGATTAATTCTTCAATAAACAATGTATAATCAAGTATTTCTTCTGATTTAAACCAAATACCAATTTCATGTTTTGCTTCTTCAACTGATCCTGAAGCATGCACCAAATTGTATAAAGCTCGTTCAAGACCATCGGCCATTGAATATGATTCTAAAGAATAATCTCCTCTGATAGAACCCACGTCAGCAAGTTCCGGAGAAGTATGCCCAATTAATTTTCGAGTAACTTCAACGACTCCAGGACCTTCCCAAATCATGACCATTGTTGGTCTGTCTGTCCAATAATTTAATAGCTTTTCTAAAGTCATCATGCCAATTTCTTTGGCTGTTTTGTCAATTTTTATACCTTTTTTTGCATAGCTTTCTAAAGTTCTAGTTCCAGATGACAAAACCCATTCTTCAGAATAATAATGTGTATGCACTTGCTCTTTGGTCGGAGCAATTAATTTTGCTGCTACTAATTTCATCCCAGCTTTTTCAAATCTTGAAATAATTTCTCCAATTAATCCTCGTTGCACGCCATCTGGCTTTACAGCTACCAATGTTCGTTCTAGTTCCATATATTTCCTTTCTGTTATTTTAAAAATTGTTTTGCAGATTTATAAGGTCCGATAATCGTTAGTTTAATATTATCATTGACTATGCTTTCTGCCAATTGATTTACCTGATCTAGGTTTTTATTTTTAATTTTTTTGATAATCTCTTCAGGTTGTAAAATTTCTTTATAAAGCAATTCTTGTTCGGCAAAAAATTCTGCGACAGCGAAAGATTCTTCAAGTCCCAAATACATATGACCTTCTATATTGTCCTTGGCCTTTTGTAATTCTTTATTCGTTATGGAATTTTTACTAATCAGTAGTAATTGTTCCTTAATAACATCAATAGCTTCATTAATTCGGCTTTTATCAACTCCTGCATATGCTATCAATGCTCCAGCATCAGCAAAATACCAATTGTCAGAGCCAACATAGTATGCCATGCCTCTTTTTTCTCTTACCTCGGTAAATAATCGTGAGCTCATTGTCTCACCTAAAATATTATTGATAATTTTTAGTTCATATCTTCGTTTGTCATTACGACAAAATGTATTTATTCCAAGAGTAATATGAGCTTGATCGGTTTTTTTGTACTTTACTTTTATAGATTTGCTATTATTAATCTTTTTTATAGGATCAGCTTTTATGATTTTACCACTAGTAAGATAAGAAAATTTTTCTTCGGCAAGTTTTTTCCATATCTTTATATCGCCTCCGCCAGCAATCGATAATACGCTATTTTCTGCAATATAATGACTATTTTTATAACTTACAAAATCATTGTGTTTAAAACGATTAATATTTTCTTTCGGTCCTAAAGTACTTCTGCCCAAGGGAGTGTCGCCATAAAAATGTTCTTTGGTGATATCAATAATTTGTTTTTGTGGTAAATCTTCATACATATTAATTTCTTCGATTACCACTCCGCGTTCTTTATCAATTTCCGGATCATCAAAACTAGAATTTATAATCATGTCAGACAATATGTCTATAGCTTGAGCAAATTTAGTTTTTGCACAACAAATGTAAAAACCAGTATATTCTTCAGAAGTAAATGCATTGTATGAGGCACCAATTGAGTCTAGTTCATAGCTTATTTGCATGGCGCTTGGTCTACTTGGTGTTCCTTTGAAAAATAAATGTTCTAAAAAATGAGAGATACCATTGTTTTTTTTGTCTTCGTTACGACTACCAGTGTTAATTAAGATTAAAATTGTAACAGCATTGGTTTGCTCCATAGGGACAAATATGGTCTTAAGACCATTAGATAGTTTATGAGTTTGATAGTTTAACATATTAAAATAATTATTTAGTATCTAGTTTGGTATTTTTTATATGTCTCCATACATACCAAACAACCCCGGCAATTATTATGATGCCAATTAATAAATCAAATTGATGAAAATATGTTCGTAGTGTATTCCAGTTGTTTCCTAATTTTTCTCCAATATAGGCAAGCAATAAGCAAAAAGGAAATGAGCCAATAAAGGAATATCCCATAAAGCGCCAAAAATTCATCTTAGCAATACCTGCAGGAAATGATATAAAAGTGCGAATAACTGGTAGCATCCTTCCTACTAGGACAGTAATTTCTCCATGTTTTTTAAACCAGCCATCTGCTTTATCAAGATCATGATGTGATATTAAAATATATTTTCCATATTTTTCAATTAAAGGTCGTCCACCAATCATTCCTATCCAATAAGACAATGCTCCACCTACAAGACAACCGATTGCTCCCCAAAAAGCAGCCCACCATAGATTAAACTGTCCGGTTGAAACTAAAAAGCCAGCAAAAGGCATAATAATTTCTGAAGGAAGAGGAATATTCGCAGATTCAATCGCCATCAATAAGACAATACCAGGATATCCCATCGCTGATATTACTTGAATTGCCCAAGCTCCTATAATTTCAATAAGATTTGTAACCATAATTTTTGTAAATTAGTTAATATTATTTATGCAAGATGTAACCATTGCATAAATTTTAAAATTGGCTCTGCTAAATATTTTTGAATATATTTATCAGCAAAATGCAACAAATATGCTCCTAATATTCCTAGTGTCCAGCCGGCCAAAACATCAAGTGGATAATGCATGCCCCCGATAATTCTCGAGGCACCAACCAAAAAAGCAACAACATATATCCATCCACTAACTTTTTTGTATCCTAGCAAATAAATATAAGTTGCCAGTGCTGCTAAAAAAGTGGAGTGGTCGGACGGAAAAGAGTAGGTTGGTACATGAAAAACTACTTCTTTAGCTCCGGCAAGTTCTGCAATTGGGCGGGGTCTAAACCATAACATTGCTATCAATCTTGTGGGCACTTGCCAAACAAAAAAAGAAACTAAAGTTGTTTTTATTAAGTCAATTTTTATTTTGTCTTGTTTATAATAAAACCAAGCAATTAATAAAGAGACCGGTACTAAATAAACAACATAAACACTGACAAACTTTATTATGTTGTCAAAAATCGCACTATGTCCTAAAAGTCCGTTTAGGGTATAAAAAAAAGATTGATCGATATGTAATAAGCTATTAATCATATAAATATTTTTAATTACTAATTATAAAAATATTTTATCAGATAATAATATCCTAGACAATATAAAAATATTTTGCTAGATTTATGGGGATAAATCATAAAGAGGGAGGTCTTTAACATGGCAAGAAAATCTGTATTTGCAAATAAAATTTTACATTTTTCTAATCGTGAAAAGCAAAACAAAAAAATAACAATAGAACTTTTTAGACAACTCTCAACATGTTTGGGAGGAGGTAAAAAAGTAAAAACATATTTTAAGGAAGAATTTTCATCATGTGAGACCAATCACATATTTGAAAATTCAGATAT
>CAZFAN010000019.1:0-9373 GCA_964516525.1 uncultured Candidatus Saccharibacteria bacterium
AGATGAAGAATATATCATTAATAAACCAAAAATACACAAAGCAAAAACGAAAAATAATATCCAATAGTCTATCCTACCACCTGATTTTCTAAAACGATTCAAACTCATATTTTTATTTTCTAACTAATTTATTAAATTCTTCGCCTCGATGTTTATAATCACGAAACATATCAAAACTTGCCGAAGCAGGAGAAAATACTACTACATCACCAGATTTAACATTATTTCTAACAATATTTATAGATTGTTCTAAAGATTCAACTTGAGTAATATTTATCTGACTATTTGTAATATTATTTTCAATCTCCGGACCAGTTTTTCCCATAAGAAGAACCGCTTTAATATTTTTTTTACTAATTTCTTCTCCTAACATCTTATAATTTGCTCCTTTACTTGAACCACCAGCAATAAGAATGATCGGCGCAGAAAAAGATTTAATAGCAGCTATTGTTGTATCTGGATTTGTTGATGCAGAATCATTGTAAAATTTTACTCCATTCTCTTCATGCACCAGTTCCAATCTCATATTCAAACCTCTAAAATCTTTTACAACTTTCTTAATTATCTCAACTGGTACTCCAGCTAAATAACTAGCCGTAATAGCGGCGCAAATATTTTCCAAATTATGTTCACCCACAAGCTTAATATCATCCGTTTGTGCGATAATAAAATCTTCTTTTAATGTTTTTAAAATTATCTCTCCGGATCGATTGCCTAAATTATCATTAACCCATCTGACATATGCGCCTTGATCTACCATTTTTTTTCTTGAAAAATACCAACATTCACCTTTGGACATCTCTGCAAAACGAAAGCTAGTTAAATAATCATTATTAACTACAATATAATTTCTTTCTTGTTGATGACGCACTATGTTTGTCTTTGCATTGATATATTCTTCTGTATCTTTGTGATAATCTAAATGATCAGAAGTAATATTTAATACCACTGCAATATATGGACTAATATCCAGATCGTGCAATTGGAAACTTGATAATTCTAATACCACCCAATCATTTTCTGTTAATTTGTCTATAAATTCAAACGGATCCGCTCCAATATTTCCTGCAAGATAAACATGTGACTCGTTATAATCTTTTAGCATTTTCCATATCAAAGTACTTGTAGTTCCTTTACCTTTCGTACCAGTAATTCCAATAATTTTTGCTTTACAAAGTTGAAAAAATAATTTTGTTTGCGAAGAAATTAGCACTCCTTGCTTTTTTGCTTCTTGAATTTTTGGATGTAAATACGAAATACCAGGAGTACGAAAAACAATATCAAATTTTTTCAAACTATCTAAATATTTTTCACCTAAATTAAATTTGATATTTAAAAATTTTTTATCAATTTTATTCGATAATTTTTCATTTTTATCACAAATTGTAATATCTCTTGCACCATGTAAAATAAGCCATGCCAATAAAGCTTGATTATTTACACCATATCCTAAAATTGCAATCTTTTTTTCAAGAAAATTATCTATCATTAAATTGTTCTCCCAAGCGTAGCTTATTTATCTGTTCATTATTAAAGCCACGTTCTTTTAAAAATTTAATTTGTTCTTTTATTAATACATCTTTTTCAATATTTTCAACACTAAATCTTCGCGCATCCTGTTCTAATTTAATAGGATTATTTTTTAATTCACGCAAAATACGCATAATTGCATGCACTCTCCATAAATATATCGGGGCATTATCAAATTTAAGTCTTTTTTCAAATATATTGTAAACATTTGTATTTTCATAATATTTTTTACCGTTTTCAATATACGCGTAATTATTAATAATTTTATCCTGACTATTACAAGTAAAAAATATTTTTGGATAAGTTACATTATTTTTTTTCACACTATCTGCCAAATCAAAATCAGCAATAGTTGTATTTTTTTTCAAATAAAGACTAATCAAATCAGCCATATTACCTGCACCAATGTGATAAGTTTCAATTGCTAAATCCTTATTACCATACAGTTTTTCATGACCACTTAAAAATCTGCAGGCAGCATAAATTGATTTTTTAGGATTCAATCTCTCGTCTATATGTTTATTAACAACCAAGTCATATGCTCTTGCTGTATCTGGCAAAAATTGACACAGACCAACTGCGCCTATATCATTTTTTCTATTACAATCACCATTTGATTCTAAAAAAATCAAAGCTTTAAGCATCTCTTCATTAACTTGATATTTTTTTGCCGCATCTTTGATAATCGCACCATAATTATCTTCAATTTTTTTATTAGTTTTTTCTATACCTTGAAAAGTTTGTGAACGTAAAGTTGCTACTATAGACACTTCCACGGCAGCTTGACGCATTTTTTCGCATCTTTCTTCTGTTGTTTCCTTGTGTTCAATTTTATTGTCGTTATTTAAATGTATATGTTCTTTCGCACCCAGAGTGTTACCAATTAAAAAAGTTATACCTAAAGCACCAAGCATTTCCAAAAATTTTCTTCGAGAAAAAGTTTTTTCTTCGCCTGTATTATTTTCTACTTTATCAATCTCATTTTCTGAATAACCAAAATTTCTTTCATTCATAAAAGCAAAAATTAATTTTGTATTGTAATATTAGTGTATCAAATTTTTTGCCGAAAATTTAGAGTAATCTTATCTTTATGTAAAACATACATTGCAAGTGATATTAATTTTTTCTGAGAACGATCTGGAATAATATCTTTTTTTATTTTACTAATTGCCATATTCATTAGCCTTGTCGCTTCTTCTATGGCTACATTCAAAGCACCTGTTTTATAAATTATATATTTCAATTTATTATATTGCTCCAAGTTTATTTTATTATTCCCCAATAAACTCAAAATATATTTTTTTTCTTCCTGTCTTGCCATACTCAAAGACTTAAACATTAAAAATGTTTTTTTACCCTCAGTAACATCCGACATAACAGATTTTCCTATCTGCTTTTCTTCACCAAATACGCCCATGACATCATCTAAAATTTGAAAAGCCAACCCAAAATTTATTGCATATTGCGATAAAGCTTTTATATTTTTTTTATTAGCATTAGCTAAAATTGCACCTGTAAGCATAGGCATCAAAGTTGTATAGGTTACTGTTTTATAATAATTAACTTTTTCTATATCTTCTAAGATGATTTTGCTATTTTTTGAAAAGACAACATCCATAACCTGACCGTAATTTACTTGATTTATATAATCACTTACAGTTTTAATCAAATTATTTTTTTGTTCTTGCGAAATTTTAGCGTTAGCAATAATTTCATAAACATAATTTAGAGCAATATCACCAATTAAAACTGCCATTGATTGACCTAGGTCATTTTGTACTTGGTCATATTCTTTATGTATTGTTTCTTTTCCGCGACGTAAATCACTATTATCAATTAGATCGTCATGAATTAACAAAGAGCTTTGGATTAATTCAAAAAATATTGATAATTTAATTATTTCTTCATTAATTTTTCCATTCGCTGCCTCATACGCATATAAAAATAGTATTGGTCGCAATCTTTTTCCACCACGCATTGTATAGTCAGCCAAAGATTGAGTTACTTGTTTACTAAAATCAGAAATCTTTTGCGACTGCGAAACTTTTTTTTCAAAAAATTTCTCTAAATATTTATTAATTTTATCTCGGTACAAAGTTGGATCGTTTTTGAAATTTTTCATTTTCCGAAACGTCTTTCTCTTTTACCTAAATAATCATCAATAATATTTATTAAATCTTTTTTAGTAAAATCAGGCCAATACATTTTCGGGAAAAACCATTCTGAATAAGCTTGCTGGAATACTAAAAAGTTACTAGTTCTCTTTTCTCCACTAGTTCTGATAATTAGATCTGGATAACTCGCTAATTGCAAATAATTATTAAATATTTGAGGAGTTAATTCATTAATTTTTACTTTTCTATCAGAAAAAAGTTTTTTCACCGCATCAATAATTTCTTCTTGTCCACCATAAGCCATTGCAAAATTAACAACATGGCGCTTAAATCTTTTTGTTTTTTCTTCAATTTTGCGCACCAAGTCTTGCAAGGTTCGAGGAAGCATCTCTTTTCTTCCAATGTGCTTTATTCTTATCTCGTTATCGATTATTTCTTGATCAGCCAATAAATCTTCAAATATTCCAGCAAAAATTTTCATCAAAAAAAAGACTTCATTTTTGTCTCTTTCAAAATTTTGTATAGAAAAACAATATAAAGTTAGTTCATGAATATCTAGTTCCAGCATCCAACGCTTCAGTTCTTTCCATTTTTCCGCTCCAGCTTTATGTCCATCCCAAGGCAACATGCCTCTTTCCTTTGCCCAACGACGGTTACCATCTAAAATTATTCCGATATGTTTTGGATATTCTTTCTTTTCACTCATAATTATTTTTTATATTTAATACTTCTAAAAATTTTTATTACTAATTTTACCCCCTACCTATCAATGCAATTGCCAACCCAATAATTGAGCATATTGCTGAAATAATCCAAAAACGTTGTGTAACTTTTGTTTCTGGCCAGCCTTTTGCTTCATAATGATGATGTATCGGCACAGACAACCAAACTTTTTTACCGAAAAACTTTTTAGAAAAAATTTGAATAATTGTCGTTATTGCTTCCCATACCAATACAAATGCAATAATAGGTAATACTAACACAGAATTAGTCAAAAACGCAACTACAGCCAATGTCATGCCTAAAGCAAACGAACCAGTATCACCCATAAAAAATCGCGCAGGATAAATATTAAACCATAAAAATGCTAAGATTGCACCAGTTAGAGTACCACAAAATATCGCCAACATAGCCTGCCCACGGATTAAAGCAATAATAGCGAATGTCAAAAAACACAAACCCATAATTCCACCAAGCAGCCCATCCAATCCATCAGTTTGATTAGAAGCAAAAGAAGTTCCAACTAATACAAAAATAAATAATGGTATATACCACCACCCCAATTCAATATTATATGGTAACCCCAATAGATTGCCTCCTGGGATATGAATACTTGACCAACCAAGTTTATAATAAAACCACCATGCTCCAACTGAAGCAACTAAAATATAAATAATTAATTTTGTTCTGAATCTCAAACCTCCATTGTTTGGACCAACACCTTTAACATTCAAAATATCGTCAAATGCACCTATTATTCCCGCTGCTATTAAAGTAAATAATGGCAAATATGTTTCTGCCCGATCTAGATTAAATATCAAAGTTAGTACGCCAACAACAATCCATATCAATAAACCGCCCATGGTTGGTGTATTTTCTTTTCCTTTATGCAAAGAGTAAAATACTGGAGCTTTAGTCTTATCGTCATAACCAGTAGTACGAATTTTTTTACCAATTCTATGCTTATATAAAAATTCAGTAAATGCAGGTGTCAAAATAATTCCTAACACAAAAGCAATACTTGTAAAGTAAAAAATCTTAATCAAACTATCAATATATAAAATTTCATTCATATTTATGGTGTTTTATTTTTAATATTGTACCAAAATTGGCTTTGTCTACATAATCTAGATTCATCTTCTTTATGCGCTAAAAGCATTTGTGTCACTCTCTCTAAAAATAACTCATTTTGCGAGCCTTTAATTAGGATAACATCATTTTGATCAATATTTTTTATAATTGCTTCTTTGGCTTTTGTAAATGTTTCAAAAGCATAATATTTAAAATTATTATTTTTTAATACTGGCGCTGCGTATTGTTGCATGTCTGGTCCAATCAATATTGCCAAATCAGCATTTTTCAATATTTTTTTTGCAATTTTTTTATGCTCTTCAGGGCTAGATTGTCCCAATTCACGCATATCACCTAAAATTGCAATTTTTTTACCGTTTGTGCGCTTTTTTTTCAAAATAAATAAAGCTCTCGCGCAAGACAAGGGATTAGAATTATAACTATCATCAATAATGACTGTATTTTTTATGCCTTCAAATTCTTGTAAACGTCCTGGTACACCAGGCAAATCGTTTAATATTTCGTCTATTTCTTTTGGTTGCAGATTCATAATTTTTCCAACTGCTTTCGCAGCATTTTTTGCCGAGTCAAATGAATTACCATCATACCAAACTTTATCAAAATAAATATGTTTGGCATATTCTTTTAAATACTTATTATTTTCATTTAAAACCGCTACCCCGTCTGCTTCTAGTTTTTGAGCTAATTTTATTTTTTCTTTTGCAATATTTTCAACAGTTTTAAAATTTAATAAATGTGCTGGCCCAATTTCTGTTATAACAGCAATATTAGGACGAGCAATATTTGTTAAATATTCAATATCTCCAGGTTTATCAGCTGCATATTCCAATACTAATATTTTGGGGTAAATCTTAGACGATCTTAATTTTATCGAACGCAAGTATGCTTTAAAAATTAAAATCAACCATCCAAATCCAGCTGCTGGTTTATGAAATCCTAAAATTGATAAAGGCAAACCAACTTCCGTATTCAAACCGCCGTATGATTTTTCGATTTTTCCTTGATATTCTTTACTATTATTCAACAAATAAAAAATCGCTTCTTTTGTTGAAGTCTTACCAACACTACCAGTCACACCTATAATTTTTGGTCTTCTTTGTTTAATTACTGGTAAAGCTAATTTTTTTAAAATTGATGATAATATTTTATACATAAGTTTTGCTAAACAAGACTAACATAATCTCACCTTAAAAACAAGATTTATTTTAAAAAATATCTATATTGTGGGCTTAGTTTCACTATAGTTTAATAACCATTGTGCTAATTTAGAAAAATATGGAGCGCATGTACTTGAAGCAAAATTATATTTTTTAGGTTTTTCCAATACAATTAACATCGCGTATTTTGGATCATCTGCGGGAAAATACCCTGCAAAAGAGTGAATATAATTATTTTCATCATAGCCACCTTTATCATCAGCAATTTGTGCCGTACCAGTCTTACCAGCAATTTTATAACCATTGACTTTGCCTTGTAAATCATAACCATTGTCAACAACAGAAACCAACATATCTGTTACTTTTTTAGCTGTTTCTGGTTTTATCACCTGCTTAACCTCCGACGGCTCATTAACAAGTTGTTCACCATCTGCTTTTATTATCTTATCAACGACATAAGGTTTCATCATTTTTCCCCCGTTTGCGATAGCAGCATATGCCGTAACCATCTGCAAAGGAGTAGCCGATATTCCTTGTCCAAATGACATTGTTGCATGACTAATCTTATTCCAATTATCAAGTGGCAATAAATAACCAGAAGTGTCTCCTTCTAAATCAATATTAGTAATATTTCCAAACCCATAGTTAGTGAAATAATTATACATTTCCTCATCTGACATTTTATCTGCCACCCACGTCATAGCAATATTATCAGAGTTTTCCAACACCTTTGTCATTGTTTCTTTACCAAATGTTCTATTCATTGCATTTTTAATTGTAAAGCCCTGAATTGTAACCGAACCGCCAAAATCGTCTGTTGTATCTGGCTCTATTTTTCCTTGATCCATGGCCATAGACATAACGATTGGCTTCATAATTGACCCCGGTTCCCACACATTACTTACAACTGTATTGGTAAAATAATCATCATGCTCTTGCGCAGTTTTATAATAAGTATTTGGATCATAATCTGGTATCGAAGCCATAGCAATTACTCTGCCTGTTTTCGGTTCAACAATAGTAATACTTCCTCGTTCAGCTTGCATTTCATCAATTGCTTTTTTCAAATATTCAACAGCCGTATATTGAATATTCCTATCTATTGTCAAATACAAATCAGCCCCATTTTGCGCTTCAGTTTTGTTTCCCACAGATATCAATCTACCCAATATGTCTTTTTCCGCTGTTATTTCCCCACCTATACCGGTTAACTCTTTATTATAATAACCTTCAATACCATACCTTCCTGTCATTCCCGCGTCAACAAAACCGGTAATCTTACTTACCAAATTATCTTCAGGGTATATACGAGACTGTTCTGCTTTAACAATTACACCGATCAAATCTGCATCAAGAACTGCATTTGCTGTTTCTTTGCTTTGTTTTTTTGCAATCGGTGGAATATATGGTTTATCATTATTTATTTGGTCAAATATTTCTTTTTTATCAATTTTTAAAATGTCTGCTAATGTTTGAGCCAATTTATCTTTATCTTTGACATTCTTTGGAACAACAGATACTTGATATGTATCTTCATTCAATGCAATTGGAAAATAATTATTAGTATTATATTTATCAGATGCGTAAATCAACCCTCTAGTAGAGGGCAACTCTTCTTCGACAATATATTGATCTTGAGCCTGTGCAATACAACTAGCATGATCCAAAATACTTTTAGAGAAAAACTGACATGTATAAATAATTATTAGTACAAAAATTCCAGCTATCAAAAAACTGATTCGTTTATCTTCTGAATCCTGTTTATAATTTTTTGTACTGCGTCCGGCATTATACATAAAATTATTCTACATATTCTAGTGAATCAACAGTTGTAAATTGTTTATCTTCAGTTTTTTTATCTTTATCACTATCAACATTTTTCAATGCTTGCAATCTCACTGCTTCGACATCAAGTCGTTCATTTTCTTTCTCTAATTCAGCTTGTTTTTGTTCCATTTCTCTAACTTTATAATTCTGTGTAGCCCCTTGTGTTGATTGTGCCAAATATAATATACACAACGCCGCAATGACTATAACTGTAATAAATTTCAATGTAAGTGGTCCAATAGAAACAGAGGAATTTATAGTTCTCGATCTAAAATTATTTGGCATTTCCTTTTTAGTTAATAGCATAATTTCACCTAATCTTTTCTATTGCTCGTAGTTTTGCACTGCGACTACGACTATTTCTTTTAATTTCTTTTATATTTGGAACAATTGGTTTTTTTGTTAATATTTTAATATCTTTATTTGTTTTTTCTCTATTGCGAAAAATATTTTTCACTATTCTGTCCTCTCCGCTATGAAATGAAATTACTACAATTCTTCCACCGACTGCTAATAAATCCAAAGATTGTTCTAAAGAATTTTGCAAATTTTCTAATTCATGATTGACATAGATTCTTAAAGCTTGAAAAATCGGAGCTAAAATTTTTGGACTTCTTGTACCAATAGCTGCAATCAAATCAAATGTTGTATTAATTGACCGTGATCTTCTAGCCACATCTATTCGACGTGCTACAGACCAACTATTGTGTACATCTCCATATTGATAAAGAATCTCAGCAAGTTTTTTTACTGGAAATCTGTTTATGACTTCAGCCGCTGTCAAACTAAATTTACCCTTTCTAGTTTTATCTTCACTAGTTTGCAACCTCATATCTAATGGTTCGTTACGAGAAAATGTTATTCCCAATGAGCTTGTATCTATTTGCCAACTAGCTAAACCTAAATCATAAATGATTCCATTAATATTGTTAA
>CAZFAN010000020.1:0-2574 GCA_964516525.1 uncultured Candidatus Saccharibacteria bacterium
GAAAAAGTACTCTGGATTTTCTATCCCAATTTTTATGATTTTGCCAAAATAAAAAATAAAAAAATGATTAGTCTTTATGATTGTGTTGATTATAGTGAAGACATAGAAAAAGAAGCACAGTTAATTAGTAAAGTTGATAATTTTTTTGTTAACTCTCTAACCTTAAAAAGGTTGCATAAGAATGCGCCAAAAAAATCAATCTATATTGATTCTCAAGGATTTTTTCTACCAGATGAAAAGAAAATCCCCAAGAACAAAATCAAAAAAGATAAGCCAATTATCGGTTTTGTGGGTGGGATTAATTATCGCTTAGACTTTTCTTTATTAGATAAACTTATTGGAAGTAATCCACAATGGCAATTTGTTTTTTATGGTCCAAGACAAAAGGATTTGGAAAAAGACTTAATCTACCAAACAGATAGCTGGCTTAAAAAAATCAAAAAATACCAGAACGTGACTTTTGGCGAAAGCAAAAATCGTTATGAAGTTTATGGATTAATCAAAAATTTTGATGTAGCCATCATTCCATATAATATTAGCATTCCTTTTAATAAATATTGTTATCCGATGAAAGCATTTGAATATATCTACTTCAACAAACCAATTGTAAGCACAAATATAATTGAACTAAATTCAAATAAATTTAAAAAATATATTAAAATAGCGAAAAATTCAAAAGAATTCACAAAACAAATTCAAATTTTATTAAACGAACAAATTTATAAAAAACAAAGTGTTGAAAAACTATCCTTAAAAAACAGTTGGGCAAATAAAATTAAACAAATTTCTTATTATTTAAATAACGAAAATACATGACAAGAAAACATTGGATCATTTTTTTTGGATTTTTTCTTCTTTTGGCTTCTTTTATATTAGCTATTAATAAACAAGAAAAAAAACAATTAAATTGGCAATTTTTTATTGAAAATAAAATTGCTCCAAAATCAATTTTAAACGCTGGAAAAAACTTATCGTTCGATCAAAAAGATATTTATTTTGGCGATGGCAAAAATTCAATATACTCTTTAGACCAAAATACTGGAGAAATAAATTGGGTTTCTAAAATTGGTGCAGACACACCTTTCCAAATTAAAGTTGATGAAAAATTTCTATACATAGCCAGTTTTGATAGTCACATCTATTGTTTAGATAAAAAAAACGGATTAACAGTTTGGTCTTTCGCAATAACCAATCAGTTTTTGCCAGATACAGAAATAATTTTTGATGAAAATGATCATTATTTATTTTTTGCAGATAGAGGAGGTTTTATCTATGCACTAGATAAAAAAACGGCCAACAAGTCTGGAAAAATAATCTTGGCACCATCGATAATACAAAAGATTTTAAAGATGGCTCAATTCATTTTGGTTTTTTGAAACAAAATGACCAAGAAATAATTGTAGACCACTTTCCAAATTCAAAAATATACAAAATAAATAAAAATAACGGGTTAGTTGTAGAAGAAAAAACATCAACTAAAACCATTGAGCTCAATAAACAACAAAACTCTTTTAATATAAATAAATTTAATATAAAAATTAATAAAAATATCATTGCACAACCACAAATAAATTGTTTTGATCAAAACAACCAACTTCAATGGTCATATCAAACAGAACATAAAGTTAATCACAATGAATTTTATCAATTTGGACAAAGATTATTTTACTTAAACGCCGATAACAACTTATTAACTTCAATCTTGATAAATGAAAATAAACCTCAAACACAAAAAATAAATTTTTTTATTTTAGAAAACTTTCAAAAACATGATTTCTACAAAAATAAATCAAACCATCAAATTACTTTTGTGGAAACAAAAATTAGCAAATTTAAAATTATTTTAAATAATTGGTTTAATAAAATAACATATTTATTTAAAAACTTTTCTCAAATCAAAAAAGTTGATATTAATCTAGAATTATTACCAAACCAAGCTGAATTCACCATTTTTCACCAACAAAATTTCTACCGTAATGTTTTTACAGACGTAAAAATTGAAGCAGAGTTTAGCAGGAACAACCAAAGCGAAACTATTAAAGTTAAAGGTTTTTATTATGACCAAAATCTATTGAAAGTGAGAGCTAAACTTAGTCAGGGACAGTGGAATTGGCAAATTAAAGTAAAAACCCCATTTTGGACCAATAAGCAAAGTGGCAACATTGAAATAAAAAAGGATCAAACTAAAAAACTAACCATCGAAAATGGCGGTCTAATTGATGAAGACAATCAACTTTTCGTCCCCATTGGCCTGCAAGATGCCATTATGGATCGCAGTATAGACGGCAATCCCCTCAACCAAATGAGTCATGCCAAAACCAAAACACCACCAATTAACTCAGAAAATTCTAGTTACCTAAATTTTCCAGATTATTTGGACCTCTATAAAAATGAGGCTGGCATCAATTTATTTCGCTACGGCCCAGACAATTGGGCGCCAAGTATTTGGCAAAATTTAGATAAGCCCAAAGATTTTGCCATGAACATAAACGGCAACTTGCAAGGCGACATCATCATTAGCGAAGCCAAGCAAAGAGATATTAAAGTTATGATGAGTATTTTTGCTTTTTTTCC
>CAZFAN010000020.1:2674-9342 GCA_964516525.1 uncultured Candidatus Saccharibacteria bacterium
GCGAAGCCAAGCAAAGAGATATTAAAGTTATGATGAGTATTTTTGCTTTTTTTCCACCCTACACTTCCAAAGAGGCAATTGCTAAAAAAACCATCAAAAAGTAATCACACAATATCTAGATTACATAATTGCCCGTTATGCCAGCAACATTAACATTTGGGAATTAGCCAATGAAGCTTTGCCCAGCCAAGAATGGTAAAATTTTGTTAGCGACTATTTAAGCAAAAATGATCCTTACCATCATCCCATTACTATTAGTTTAAAAAATCTACAACTTAGAAATTCCAATTTATTATCAATTCATCTTTATACTCACCCCAAAAACAATTTAGAGTTGGTAGAAGAAATTGACAAAATACTACAAAAAACAAAAGAACAAAACTGGTCTGGGGCAATTATGCTCAGTGAACTTGGTTTTAGTGATGCCAATTATTTTACGGGTTCAGCTGATTTAATGCGAAAAATTAGTTGGATTCTAGCCATGCAAAAAATAGGTGTAGTGTGGTGGAATGTTGGTGATATTTTTTGGCAAAATGGCAACACCTCAAATATTTATTTGGGACCAAATGAGCGAACTTATTTAAAAGAGCTCAAACAAAAACTTCAATTTTATGGAGAAAACACTAAAATAAAACAGGAAATTTCCTCACAAAAAAACCTTGCAATTTATCAACTTAAAAACGAACAGGCTGAAATTTTTTATTTGGTCAGACTCAAACATGAACAACAAATTGATAAAAAATTCAGCATTAAAACAGATAAGCCGTCGACAGTGCGGATCATTAATCCACAAAAAAACACAGTTGTTCAGAAATTAAAAATTAATCAGCAAACAAGTGAAATTTTATTACCAGATTTTGACGATGATTTGGCAATCCTTCTGTTTAAAGAATAATTACATTTTTCATAACAAAAATCAGCAAATTGTCCTTTTTTAAGTTGACGACGAAAAGAGTAATTCTTTTTCCATATTTTAGAAAGAGATGAACCAGACAAATTTTTTGAAATTGACTCGCCATAAGCCATACAACAAGGCACTACATTACCTTCCGAATCGATATCGATTGAATCTTGAACAACCTGGCAATACCTGTTGGCAAAATAAGCTTTACTTTTTTTTGAAGAATTTATTTTTAACTTAAAGAGTAACTCTTTAATATTATTAGACAACAAAAAATCATGTTGCCTAATTTTTAAATTGTGAATCACTTCAGCAGTTTCCTTATCTGAGAGAAGCAATGATTTTTTAGAATTATGGATTAAAGTATCAAAACTAACAAAATCAACTTCCAAATCTTGTGCTAATTTTAAAAAATTATTAATGTCTAAATAATTAGTTTTTTGTAAAACAAAATGCAAACCAATTTTTGGTTTTTTATTATTTCTGTTTTGAGCCAAATATCTAACATTCGCAACAACTTGATCAAAGTAATTAGCCCCATTTACTATGGCATATACTCTTTTGCTGCCAGCATTAATTGAAACCCTGACAGTATTCCAACCAACTTCAACTAAAAGATTGGATATTTTTTTATTTAAAAGAACTCCGTTAGTAATTAGCGATCCAAATAGATTTTTTCTTTTTATTTCATAGAACAAGTTACTAACTTTGGGGAAAAGTAAAGGTTCACCTCCACCGACCATCTCAACTTTAGAAACCGTAAATGGCAATGTCGTTAGAATTTCTTTGTATTTTTGATATTTTAATTCACTTGACCTCAACTTACTTTTGTCAGTGATTTTTTTCATTATTCTCCAACACATTGGACAAGCATTAGTACAAGCATAACCAACTGGACTAATTCTGATCATTTGTGGACCAAAAAGAGAAATTATTTCGTTGTTTATAAATTTGAGTAGTTTAGTTTTTATTCCAAAACCCATTTGTTTTGGATTCTAACATTTATCAATAACAAACAAAGCTACCAAATTCTATCAATGGCATTTACAATACCAGATAAATGTTTGGTATCAAAACTTTTATCAGTAATTATTGGCATCATCATAAACAACAAAAAATCAGCAACGATTGGTTGATTTGGAAATTAATGCAATATTTTCAAGCAGACCAACTTGGTCATCAAGCTGATACTATCAAAGCCGACTTGGGTTACGGTTGGATACACTATGGACTAATTCGCCAACAAAAACCTAAAAAACTACTCTGTATCGGCTCTAGACACGGTTATATTCCAGCCATTATGGCGCAAGCATGCAAAGATAATAAATTTGGCAAAGTTGACTTTGTTGATGCTGGTTTTGGAGATGGCGACAAAGATCATTGGACTGGTAAAGCCTACTGGCGCAATAATGAAGGAAAAAGTTGCTTCAAAAATTTTGGTCTAGAAAAATACATAAAGATATTTATTCAAACTACTAAAAAATTTAAACAAGAAAACAAAAATAAAAAATACGATTACATATACATCGATGGAGATCATTCTTACAAAGGAGCTAAGTTTGATTTTGAAAGTTTCTGGCCTGCTCTAAACAAAAATGGCTATATGCTCTTTCACGATATTTGTGTTAAAGAAAAACTCCCAGAAGGTGAATACGGAGTTTGGAAGTTATTTGATGAAATAAGTCAAAAAAATCCACACATTAGTATTGATTTTGATAAATCAGGTTTGGGAATAATACAAAAGAAATAATATGCTTGGAATTAAAACTAGAATTCTTAACCATTTTAAAGAAATGCTTGAGTTTGGTGGACTAAAAAATAAACCAATTTCTCTCATTGAAGAAGGCATTCTAACTGAATTGGCAAAAAAGGAATTAAAAAAAGAGTTGGAGTTCGTCAACCTTCAAAGCCCTGTGGCAAAAAAAGCTAATCCGTTTGCTGCCAGAATTATTAAGGCTACAGCAGATTACATGCCAAATAATTTGGGTAACTGGTCAATAAAAAACCCACACACTCTTACTTCAAGATTAGAGCTGAGCTTAATAGAAGCAATCAAAAGATACTACCAATGCGAAAAAAGCGTAGCCGGGCATTTTGGCTCAGGCACCACAGAAGGAAACATTTACGCAACCTGGATTGGAAGAAATTTTTTAATAAAAAATCTTTCTCTTAAAAATAGCGAAAAAATAGTTCTCATAAAAAGCTGTCTCGCTCATTATTCTATTGATAAAGCTGCTGATTTAGTTGGAATAAAAATAGCTATAGAAAGCATAGATAGTGAACTGTTTGTTCTGGACAGTAAAGAATTGATTAAACAGCTAAACAGCTTGTATAAAAGTGGGCTTAGAGGATTTATTGTACCATTAACTTTGGGGTACACCACAACTGGGACAGATGACAACTACAATGAAATTTGTGAAATTATTGAAAAATTTGAGAAAACATATAAAGATTGCAAATGCTTTATATGGTTAGATGCAGCTTATTCTGGAATTAGCAAAATTTTTACAGATAATAATTTTAGACCTTTCTCTAATGAACACATCCAATTAATTAGCACAGATTTCCATAAGTTTTTGGCGGTTCCATACCCAGCTAGTATAATGCTTTACAGAAAAAATCTATTAAACCACATTAAAAAAGATATTCCCTACATAGATCAATTAGACACCACTCTGCTTGGCTCTAGACCAGGAATAAGTGTCTTAGCAACCTGGATGAGTCTAATCAGTTTAGACGGGAGAAAAATGAAGAAAATAATAAACAATTCGCTAAATATAAAAAACAATTTCTTAAAAAGAGTGTCTGATGAAAACTTAAATATAAAAATTATTAACAATAAGAATAGCATGCAAGCCTGCCTGGTCAGCAATGACAAAATTAGTGAAAGAAAATTAAGAAATAAATATAAATTAAATTTTATAAACTACAAATTAATTGTTAATAACAAAGTTAAATTAATAAAAATTTACAAACTTTATTTTTTGCCTAATTTCAAATAAGAAAACAAAAAACTAAATTTTTTGAATAAATCCTAAACCAGAATAGTGATTAGACAACTCAAACTTAAATTTTTTTGACTTCACTAGTTCCTGCCAAATCTTTTTGTAACCAAATTCCAATTTAATATGCTTGGCTTCTTTATTCAAGAATTTATGTTCTAAATGAATATCATGAAAGCAAATCAAGCCTTCCTTATTCAACTTTGGCCAAAAAAGCCTAAAGTCTGCGGCAGCTCCCTTGTATGAATGATCACCATCCAAACAAACATAATCGTAAGTATTTTTAGGATATTTTTTGGCAAACTCATCGCTTCTCATGATATGGGTCGAGATATATTTTGGATCCAAAAAATAGGAAAAGTGCTTTTTAGCCATATCTTTATTCCAAAAACCCTGGCCAAAATAGTGAGTGTTCTTATTGTCTTTATTTCTTAGGCTATAACCAGCGTCAACGAAATCAACCTGACCGAAGCCATTATCATTGCACGCCTTGGCCAACATATATGGAACATAGCCATACATTGAACCAATACAAAGTATTTTCTTTGGTTTTTGATTTCTAACCCAAGAATAGTGAAAAGAGCCATAACCATAATTTTGAGTTTGTTTATCTAGATTTTGGCTTTTTTGATCATTCCACTTATAGTCTGCTCCATAATAATCAATCACTTGATTGAAAACATATTTTTCTATTTTTTGATACAGAACAAAAATTATCTTTTGATCAAAAAAAAACTTAAATTGGCTTGTTTTTTTTTCAAAAAATTTTTTAAGACCAAGATTTAGATGCAAGGAATTATATATATTCAAAAAATAATTTGACCTTTTTTTCATAAGTTTTTTATTAAATTACTTAATTTAAAAAAAACAAGTATTTTTTTTAATCTAAATTTTAAACTACCTAAAATTCTATTTTTAATCGTTGAAATATAAATAGTCTTATCTTCAACTCCAGCCTCAACAAAAGAATTCACCCTATTTTTGCAAGTTAAACATGAATCGCCGCATTGATATTTCCCAGATTTATAGCAAGTCCATGTTTTTTCTAAAGGAAGGCCCATTTGATGGCCAATTTTTATAAAATCACTCTTATCAAACCAAAATCCCAATTCCTTTTCCATAGCTAACGAACAATACTGCAGGTCATAATTAGCTGTTACACTACAGGCTGAAAGCAAAGCATTTCTCATTGAAGTAAATGTCTGACTGGGCACAACTATTCCATCTCCTCTCATAATACCAGTAAAAACAGTTGTCACTTTTTCTAAAAAATGATCATATAAATAATCCATGTACACCAAACAATAAAACAAATGCAAAAATGGGAGTACTCTTTGTGGGTAAAAATTTGGCAAATCGCTTAATGCTCGACGTTCTACATCTATAATCTCTAGAAGTCTTTTAGGATGATAGTAATTTTTAGTATTCTTCAAAGCTTTGACAATTTCTGGAGGAGAGAGCAAGGTGGAGAACTTCATTAGTGGAGATACTAATCCAGGATATTTTTCAGAATAATATTTAGTAAAATAGTTAACAGATTTTTCTTCTTTTTTAGACCTTTTAGCATCCCTGAATATAAATAATGGGTAAGTTCTTAATTTGTACTTTTCTAATAAAATACCCCAAGTAATAATTGAGTCTAATCCACCAGAAACCAAAACAACGACTGGTGTGCCTGGCTTAGGCATTTTAAAAACATGCCCGCGAATCTTAAAAAAGAAATCTTCTACAGTCAAAATGTTTTTCAAGTTCTCAAACGGTCTTTTTTTTATTTGAGAAAGGAACTGTTCCTTGGAAATTTTATTTAAAATAATATTAGGTTTTAACATTTTTAAAATAAGTCAAATTAAGTTAACTAATGAGTTGTTGACAACCAACAATAAGGTATTATATGCTGGATACAATAAATTAGTAAGGATAAGATTATGAAAAAACAATTAAAAAAATATAAAAAACCAGAGCTAAAAAAGATTTCTATAACTGCTGCCTCTACAAATAGTAAAGGTTAAAATAATATATTTTCAAGTTCATAAACTAGACAAGATGTCTCTTTTTTTTAGTGGTCTTTTTCAGATAAATAGCGATATTTACTTTGTTAAAAAAAACAATGGTTTTTTGTTGCTTGGTAAAAATCGTAAAGAAGTCATTGAGCTCAAAGATGTTTCCTTTGTAATTTGGAAAAACCTTAAGAAACCAACATCATTTGAGAGTTTACTTAAAAAAATAAAAGAAGAATATGACATCTCCACTGAAGAGTTAGAAGAAGACC
Organism: uncultured Candidatus Saccharibacteria bacterium; assembly: GCA_964516525.1. Taxonomy (GTDB): domain Bacteria; phylum Patescibacteriota; class UBA1384; order JAMDBS01; family CAYSHH01; genus CAZFAN01. The sequence continues at coordinate 8,847 of CAZFAN010000020.1, forward strand.
TTAAAAATTGGTTAAAAAAAGCTCTCAAAGAAAAAATTATCCAACAACTAATTTAGTCAGTAACAATACCCAATAAATTCTTTTTTTCTACATATCCGTAATCAGCTGCAATATTACTATCTCCTTTTGTCACGATTTTCCCCTTTTCCATTTTATAAAATCTATGAATCAATATGTTTTTTAATTCTTCGCTCCAAAAAGCAACAATGTCTCCTTTATTGAGCTTTGAAAAAGAAATTTTCTCAACTACAACCTCATCACCCTTTAAAATTAATGGCTCCATACTACTACTAATCACCTTGGCCACAAACTTTTCACCCATTGGCAACTCCTTTAAAAAATTAAAAAGTAAATTAGCGTTTTTGTTGCTTGGCAAAGCTTCTAGTTGCAGCAGATCTTTTTTTTTCTTATATTCAATGATTACTTCTTTACCTCCGTCCATCTGAATTTTCCCATCATCAATCCAAATAAAGCGATTGCATAATCTTTTAAGTAA
>CAZFAN010000021.1:0-1008 GCA_964516525.1 uncultured Candidatus Saccharibacteria bacterium
TACCGTAAACACACAATCTACGAGTAATTTGTTTTCAGAAAATTCAAATATTTATCAAACCGGTATGTCTCTTTCTGGCGATACAATTGGTATAAATATTAATAGTTATTACAATGATAGTAATTATTATGCATACAATAACATTAGCGATTCTTTGAAAAAATTATTGGGAGATAATTCAAAGATTAATATAAATGAGATTAATTCAGAATATATTAGCACTTTATTAAGTGGTAATTATGGTCGTCTTATCAAGCTATACAATGCCGTAAACACTGCTAATGAGTATCAGACAGCTTATCCAGATGCCACAAATATTTCTGTTAGTGATTTTATGCCAGTAAATGTTATGAATTTATTGTTAAATACTGTAAATAAAATCAATAATACCAGTGGAGCCAGTACCTCAATTTTACAAAGTCCAGGATATTTCAATAGTATTTATGAGCAAGCTGAATTGGAACAGTCATTTAAACCAACAGAGCTATCTCTTACGCAGTCATTAAAAAATGATTATCCAGATCTTGATTCTAGTGCCGTTGTTAATTTGGTTCGTCAACTTTATACCAATCCAAATATGACGTCAGCTGAAATTCAGACAACTTTTAGAAATTTTCTTAATCAATCAGGATTTATTAAAAAATTGCCAGAAGATATGCAAAGTATTGTCCAAACATTTCTTTCAGGCGATGTTAGCAATGAAAAGATTTTTGATCTTGTAACTGATACATGGCTAAAGGATTCTCCTCAAGAAACAAAGGATGCTCTAAACACAATATTCAAATTGTCTATGACTGATACGGACAATGTGAATATGCAATCCGTTTATGATTCTTTTGATAAAATTGGTGTATTCAAAGACCTTTCAACAGAAGAAAAAGCGCAAATAAAAAGTTCATTTAAGCTGTTGGATAGTTTTAAAAATTCTAACGGTGAATTTAATGCGACTACCACCCTAGACGCCTTAAAAGATATGAACGTATTTGGCGATCTAAACGACGCTAATAA
>CAZFAN010000021.1:1108-8828 GCA_964516525.1 uncultured Candidatus Saccharibacteria bacterium
GTTTTGTAAATACAACAGCTGCCCTAGACGCCTTAAAAGATATGAACGTATTTGGCGATCTAAACGACGCTAATAATACTTCTGGTAAAGATACTTACAACAAACTATCTGGTGCTCTAAAACTATATAATTCATTCCAAAGTGGTTTTGTAAATACAACAGCTGCCCTAGACGCCTTAAAAGATATGAACGTATTTGGTAAAGTTGAAAATGGCAAAATTACAGATAGCGCCAAGCAAAAAAATTATGATACTCTTTCTAGTGCTTTTAAGCTCTATAGCTCTTTTCAAAATGGACAGCTTAATCCAACAACCATGCTCGAGTCTATGAAAGACCTTGGCGTCTTTGGTAAAGTTGAAAATGGCAAAATTACAGATAGTGCAAAACAAAAAAGTTATGACAGTATGAGCGGTGCGCTAGAATTATTTGGTTCTTTTCAAAATGGTAATTTTAATGCCGATACAGCTTTCAGTGCTCTTGATAAAATGGGAGCGCTTAAAAATATGTCAGACAAGGAAAAAGAAAATACTAAAGGATATTTAGGCCTATTAACAGCATTTAATGGTGATCCAAATCCTAAAACTGTCACAAATTTCTTGTTTGATAATACAACATTATTTAAAAATATGTCAGACAAAGATAAAGGATTATATAAAAGTTTACTTGGCGGAGTGTTTGATATGGCAATGAGTGGCAATATCAATGCTGTACAGGTTGCTACACTTGGTTTTAAAGCTGCTGGTATCGAATCAGTAAAAATCTCTGGTATTGGTTCCGTTCCAATCGGTACGTTGTTAAATGGCATTAGCAATCCGCAAGGACTAGCTATGAGTCTTGCTCAACAATATTTAACAAATGTTATCAAAACACAAATATTAGGAAATATTGGATTAACTGGTTTGGCCGGTACTCTTGTTGGTGCAGTGATGATGATGGCAATTAATTATCTACTTAGCCAAATGTTTCCTGCCAAAAAAGTATTTTCTTATACTGCTTGCGGTTTTTATCCTTCCTATGATAATGAAGAAAAAATTCAAGATAAAAAATACGAAAACGAATTAGCAATAGTTAATAAAGCCAAAGAAAAAGCCTTAAAAGAAAATACTGCTGAAGCATGGGGCGCTTATACCGAAGCAAAGATCAAATATGACACAATTCCGACCGATGAAATTACAGCAGATGACAACGCCACTAAAGATGAAAAATACTCAGATCAAGCACTTGCCAATGAAAAAACTACTTTAGTTCAAGAAAACAATCTTACAGATGTGACAACTTGGGCAAAAAACAAAACCAACAATGCAGTTAAATGTATGGATAAAGTAGATGGTGGTGGAGGAGTCTTTACATTGGAAGAAAGTCAAAACGGTGGGCAACTAACAACAGAGATGAAAAAACAAATAGCTAAATACAAAATTAAAGTTTTTCTTGGTAATTTATTAACAATGGATAGCGAGGCTAAACAGGCTGAAGAAAATAGTTTCCTAAGTAACTCTACAGATACTACATATACAAGAAATTTCTTTTTCAATTATTCTGGTCTTGATTTGACCCCAACACAGATTTATACTTATGGAGGGGATAGTAACTATTCAAATAACCCTCAATCAGTATTGGGGACACCTGACATATCAAGTACATATTTAGCCGCCAATAAAACTTATAATAGTGGTAAAGGCGTTTTTGCTTGGCTGACGGATAGTTATGCTTCAAGGGTTTTAGCAGCTGACGCTACATCTTCAGCAACAACTTCAAATTCGTCGTCTGGTGCTACAGATTATGATAAAAATGATGTATCACATTTTTATGTTATTCGCGATAGGCTTTGGGGGGATGATTATGGCTCACCAGGAAGTCAAGATATCAATCTAACAGATCCATTGTATAAAAATGGTTTCTTCTATAATCAAAAAATGTATGACAGGATTCATTATGGATACTAAAAATAAAAGAAAAAAAACTATTGTTAGTCCCTATGCGCAAGTTGCAATTTCTCTTTACTATTTATCAGTAGGGTTGTTTACCATATCTGCGGGAATACTATTATTTATCAGAAAACAAGCAGTTGATGCCTCGGATATGTTTGGTACTTCGACACTAAAAGTATTTTTTGAAAGTTTTTATCCTTGGGCAGTATCAGTTTGTGGGGGATTAGCAATAATTGTCATTATGTATGCAGGCTATCTTTATGTAGGTAGTGCCGGCAGAGTTGACGAAATAAATAAAGCTAAAGAATATATTATCGGAACTTTAACCGGTCTTGCGTTTTTGATACTATCAGGATTGATTTTTCAGACTTTGAGAACCTAAAAAACTTTTATTTTTTCAACTACATTTGTACCAATTTTTGTGTTTATTTGTTTGATAATTTCATCTTTTTGAAAGCTAATTTCAGTTGCCAAAAAATTATTTGCACTTTTTAGATTCAAATTTTTACCCTTAAGCGAAAGTACGTGAATATTATTTTTTTCAAAAATTTGATCAAGTATTACTTGTGCAACAAAACAAACATAACTTGATCTGTATATATCATAAGATGATTTATTTTTTAAAATATTATCTATTTTTTTCATATTTTTCTAAATCAATAAATTGAATATATTTAAGATTTTTATCTAAAAATTCTTGATCGGTTGTGGTTATAATAGTCTGTCTATCTTTTATAATACTAATAATCTTATCTCTTCTTATATTATCAAGCTCGGAAAATATATCATCAAGCAATAAAAGAATCTCATATTTTTGATTAAGCTGTTGTTCTAAATATTCAATTTCTAATAATTTTAAGCAAAATACAATACTGCGAATTTCTCCACGTGAGCCAGTTTCGGCCGCTAACCTGTCATTTAGTGATATCACAATGTCGTCAAGATGCGTTCCAAGAAGAGTTTTTTGTGCTTGGACTTCCCAGTCTATATAACTATTAATCTGCTCGCAAATCTTCGATAAATCACGAAAAGAAGTTTTGTATACAATCTTGATTTTATCTATTTTTTTATCGCTAATACTTTCGTAGTATTCTTGAATATTATTATTTAAAAAATTAATAAACTTTTTTCTTTTTTTGACAATATATTCAAAATGCTTTGCTAAATTAGTATTCCAAAAATCAAGCTCGGATTTATTTGCTTTATTATTGTTGATCTGTTTTAGAAGTTCATTTTTTTGCTTAACAATCTTTTTGACAAATAATAAACTTTTTAAATATTTTTTATCTATTTGTGATAAACATATATCTAAAAATTTGCGTCTAATACTTGGAGAACCTGTAATAATCAATAACGATTCTGGAGAAAAAATCACTGTTTTAAAAATACCAACAAGATCCGAAACTTTATGATTGATTTTATCAATTTTAACTTGTTTGGTTAAGGATCTATCAGTATTAGTTATAACAAAATTTATATTTTTTTTATCGTCTAATATTGCTGAAATTTGCGCGTATTTTTCATCAAATTTAATCAAATTTTGTTCCCGATGAAGTCTATATGATTTGGCATAAGACAAAACAGTTATAGCTTCAAGAATATTAGATTTGCCAATGCCATTATGGCCAATAAAAACAGTAATTGGTTCAAAATCAATTGTAATGTTTTTATAGTTTCTAAAATTTACTAAAGATAGTCGTTTTATGACCATTCAATTATCATCCTTCCTGTCTTAAAGGCATAATAATTGCCGTGTAATTTAAATCATTACTGGATTGAATTAATATAGGACTTTGCGCGTCAACTAATTTTATTATGATATTTTCGTCTTTGATTGCCCCCAATACGTCCAAAAGATAAAGCGCATTTACGCTAAAATCAATTTCTTTTCCGTCAAAGGATTTAAGATTAAGCTCAGAACGATTATTTCCAAGTTGTTGGGAAGTTGATTGAATAATTATTTTTTTATCCTTAGAGCAAGATAGTTTAATATTATTTGCATTGTCTCTAGAAAATAAACTTGCAGTACGTAATTGTTTTACAAGTTCACTTTTGACCATTTCCATAGTTAAATTAAATTTTTTAGGAATGATTTGGCCATATTCTGGAAAAGTACCTTCGACTAGTCTAGAGATAAAATATGTATCATTAAATTCAAACACTATTTGATTCTCTCCAATGATAATTTTAATTTTTTCTTCGCTGTCGGCAATAATACGCATTAATTCAACTAACGTTCTTTTCGGAATAATAACATCCATTGGATTTATATTTTTTTCTGCATGTTTAATAACAATTTCGTTGAGTCTATAACTATCAGTAGCGGCAAAAATATATGATTCTTTAGTAATTTTTAAAAGCATACCTGTTAATACGGGACGTGTTTCATCTGTTGCACAAGCAAATAAACATTTCGATAAATTATTTTTAATATCTTTAGCATCAATATTAATTTCTGCTAATGGTTTTTTGATTTTTGGTATCAAAGGAAAGTCATTGGCCGGAAGTCCACGAATAACGCTTTTGATACTTGTTCCAGTAATATTTATTTTATTATTATCTTCCTCAATAGTAATTTTTTCTTCTGAAATTGAAGATATATATTCAAAAAATAATTTTGCCGGGATCGTTACTGTACCTTCTTCAACTATTTGTGCGCCTATCCATGTTTCAATACCAATTTCTAAATCAGTTGCAGAAATCTTTAACCTTCCATTTTCTGTAGTTAATAAAATGTTTGATAAAATTGGTAAAGTTACTTGATTGCTCACCATTTTAATAACAGTATTGATTGCTTTGATAAGTTTGTCTTTGATTAATATTACTTTCATAAAATATTATTTAGATATATAATTTTTCTTTAATTGCGCTTAATTCGTTTTGCAATTGTGTGTCACGCTTTATTTGTTTGGCGATTTTTTCAACGCCGTGCATGATAGTAGTGTGATCTTTGCCACCTAGTTCTTTGCCGATGCGTGGGAATGAATAGTTTAATTCATTGCGTAGTAGATACATGATGACTTGTCTTGGATGAACCAACTCTTTGTATCTGCGTTTTCCAAGTATTTCTTTCTTTTCAACGGAGTAAAAATTTGAAACTGCTTTTACTATTTTATCAGCAGATACATTTTTGGTTTTTGAATTGTTAATATTTTCTTGCAATATCTCTGTTACTAGACTAAGGCTAATTTGCTTTTGATATATTTCTTGATGGGTTTTAATTTTATTTAGAGCTCCTTCAAGTTCTCTGATATTTGATTCAATATTTTCCGCGATAAAATCAATAATTTCATTGGACAAATCAAGCATTTTTTCTTGACTTTTTTTGGCTAATATTGCTTTTCTTGTTTCTAGATCTGGTGACTGCACATCAGCTACCATGCCCCATGCAAAACGTGAAGTTAAACGTTTAGCAACTTCTTGCAGATCTTGCGGTCTGCGATCAGCCGTTAGTACTATTTGCCCGCCTCCACGATGAAGTGAATTGAATGTATGAAAAAATTCTTCTTGTGTTCCTTCTTTTCCTGACAAAAATTGAATATCATCCACTAAAAGCAAATCAACTTGACGATATTTTTTCTTAAATTTATCAATAGTTTTATTTTGAATTGCTGATACATATTCATTGGTAAAATCTTCGCAAGTCATATACAAAATATTGGTTTTAGGATTTTTCTTCAGTATTTCATTGCCAATAGCTTGCATAAGATGGGTTTTGCCAAGTCCCACACCACCATAGATAAAAAATGGATTATATTTTTTACCGGGTTCTTTGGCAATTGCTTGAGCTGTTGCATAAGCTAAGCGATTTGAATTTCCAGTTATAAAACTATCAAATGAATATTTGTCTTCAATTTGATATTGATAATCATCTACAACAGTATGATTTGTAAAATTGCCATGGCTAGGAGACTGCTGTTGTGTGTTAACAGTGGGTTTTGCCGCTGGCAAAGGATTATTTTGTGAGATGACTTTGTATTCGACGCTTTCTAAATCTGGCAATAATTTTTTTAAGGCAGTATAAATTTCACTGTTGTATTTTTTGCTTAGCCATTCTTCGGTAAAGGAATTGGGAACACCAATGGTAACAATATTCTTTTCATAACTATAGATAAATGTATCTTTAAACCATGTAGTAAAATTAGCTTTTGATAGTACAACTTCTAGTTCTCCTAGAACAGCTTGCCAGATTTGTTTTGTGTTCATAGTTCCCTTCGTGAGTGTTTTGAAATTATTTTTTATATCTTGATACTATCATAAAAACTTTTTCCACATAGTGTCAAGGCAAAAGGGGAAAACAATTGTGGAAATTATGTGTAAAACTTTTTCAAATTGACTAAATAGCTCAAAACAGATATACTAATAATAAATTTCAGGAGAAAAACAGGAGAAAAATATGAAAAGAACATACCAACCATCAAAGAAAACAAAAATTAAAAAACATGGTTTTTTACACCGCATGAGTAACAAATGTGGACAAAATGTGCTTTCTCGCAGAAGATTGAAAAAAAGAGCAAAACTTTCAATATAAATTTATGCTTAAAAAAAATCAGTCGATTGCGCGTGCGAATTTTTCTTATATTTATCGCAAAGGAAAAAGAATTCGCTTAAACAATGCGGATATTTTGTATTTATCAAATAATCAGCAATACAATCAATATGCCATTGTGATAAGTACGAAAATAGATAAGTTGGCAACTCGTCGAAATTGGATGAGAAGACAGATTAAATCATGGGTTTTTACTGACAATCAAACTGTCAATTCTGGTTATCAAATAGTAATTATTGTTAAAAACAATTTTTATAAAAATAAACATTTAGCATTAAATATTAAAAAAGAAATATTAACTTTGCTAAATAAACTTTGATTGTGAAAAATATTATTTTAAAAGGTATAAAATTATACCAACAAGTTATCTCTCCTGACCATTCTCATTATGGTAAACAGCGTTACCCTTATGGATATTGTCGCTTTAAGCCAACTTGTTCGCAATATGCATATGATGCGATTGACAAATATGGTATTATTAAGGGAACATATTTAGCAACAGGAAGAGTTATTAGATGTAACCCGTGGAATCCTGGTGGCTATGATCCAGTTAAATAATTAAAATTTTATGATTAATGCAATAAAAAGCTTTTTTAAAGTCATTCTTTATCAGCCGATGTATAATATCTTTGTTTTTTTAGTTTGGTTGATACCAGGACACAATCTGGGCTGGGCAGTTATTTTACTGACGATTATTATTAGATTAATACTTTATCCTTCACAAAAAAAAGCAATCGTATCACAACAACAATTGCAACGAATTCAGCCAGAACTCGATGAGATTAAAACAAAGTATGGCAAAGACCAACAAGCGCAAGCTCAGGCAACTATGGATTTGTATAAAAGAAACAATATCAATCCTTTTGCAAGTTGTTTGCCTTTATTAATCCAATTGCCAATTATGTTTATTCTTTATAAAGTTTTTACTGTTGGGTTAAATACTGATAGGTTTGATATGCTTTATAGTTTTACTCCTCGACCTGAATTTATCAATACTATATTTTGTTGGGTTGATTTGTCCAAGCCAAATATCGCTTTTGCTATTGTTGCAGGTGTCTTGCAATTCTTCCAGTCCAAGATGATGATGCCACCTAAACCAAAAGTTGATAAAAATAAAGAGCAAGATGCTGCCTCAATTGCTGCAAATTTTTCAAGCCAAATGATCTATATGATGCCTATTATGACTATCCTTATTGCCGTTAAGCTTCCTGCGGCTTTACCATTATACTGGATAATTACTACA